>DATBQC010000152.1:0-8344 GCA_036561065.1 Methylobacter sp.
ATTTTCAACGAATCCAAAGGAAAATGTTTGAGATAAGACAATGACGAATAACCGGTGCCAAAATCGTCAATGGCAAAACGCACCCCTAATGTACGCAAATTATTCAGCAGTTCCATCACCTTATCTTGGCTCTCCATCAGCCCGCTTTCGGTCATTTCCAACTCCAGTTGTTCTGCCGGAAAACCGGTTTCACTCAGCACTGTAGTCACCAAAGCACTCACGTCGGACCGTCGAAATTGGTGAGCAGATACATTGACCGCCAAAGTCAACGGCGGCAAACCCGCATCCAGCCACTGTCGACCTTGTCGACAGGTTTCCCGCAACACCCACGCGCCAATTTCCAAAATCAGGCCGGTTTCCTCAGCCAGGGGAATAAAATGAATGGGTGCAATCAGCCCTTCAATAGGATCTTCCCAACGGACTAACGCTTCTGCGCCGATGATGCGTCCGGTGGCAATATCTACCTGCGGTTGATAAAAAACCCGTAATTCCTGCAACTCAATGGCTTTGCGTAGCCGGGCTTCCATCGCGATGCGCTCTCGTGCGGCCAAGGTCAGGTCTTCGGAATAATAGGCAAAACAACCGCGACCTTCGGCTTTGGCTTTATGCAGCGCCGCATCGGCATAACTTATCAATGTTTGGGGATTATCGCCGTGTTGAGGATATAGGCTTATGCCAATGCTGGCAGTAATACATATCTCATCGCCTTGGCTTAAATAGAAAGGTTTGCTTAGAATAGCGATAATTTGTTCAGCCACCCTTGCGGCATCTTCCGTGTGCGTAATATCTTCAAGCAGCATAATGAACTCATCGCCGCCCAGACGGGCAAGCAAGTCCACTTTACGCAATCTGGCAACGATGTCTACTTTACGCAACCGGGTCGCTATTCTGGTAGCGACTTGTTGCAACAACTCATCACCGGCCAAATACCCCAGACTGCTATTAATCACCTTGAAACGATCCAAATCCAATATCATCAACGCCAGTTGTTTATTGTCGCGTCGCTCCACTTCGATACTGTGTTTCAGCCGCTCCAGTAACAGACGACGATTGGGCAGCTTGGTAAGCGAGTCATAAAAAACCAGATCGTGAATAGTTTCCTCCGCCTTTTTATCCTGAGAAATGTCGTCAAAAGTCGCAACGTAATTGATCACATTGCCCTCAGTATTGGTCACAGCAGTAATGGTAATCCTTTCCGGATAGACATCGCCGGACTTGCGCCTATTCCAGATTTCGGATTGCCAGTATCCGTCGCGAGCCAAGCACTCCCACATATCTTGGTAAAACTGCGCATCCTGATGCCCGGACTTGAGCAATGCAGGCGTCTGACCGACGGATTCTTCGGCGCTGTAACCGGTGATTCGCGTAAATGCCCGATTGACCCTGAGGATAACCTGATTGGCATCGGTGATGATCATGGCATCCTGAGTCTCGAAGGCGATGGCGGCAATACGAAGATCGGCTTCGGCCTGTTTGCGTTCGGTTATGTCGCGGATGATGCCGGTGACAAACCAGCCGCCAGAAGCCTCCCACTTTGCCAGCGAAAGTTCCAACGGAAACTCGCTCCCGTCCTTGCGTAGTCCCGCCAATTCAACTGCCTTGTCGTTAATATGCGACACGCCGCAGGATAACACCCGGTGCATGCCGGCAAAATGTTGGTCGCGGTATCGCTCCGGCATCAGCAGCGTTAACGACTCGCCGTTAATTTCGGTTTCCGAGTAGCCGAAGATGGTTTCAGCGCCGCGATTCCAACCGGTAATATTTCCTGCATTATCTGTCGTGATAATCGCATCGTTGGCGGAATAGGTCACCGCCCGGTAACGTGCCTCGCGCTCCAGCAGCTTCTGCTCAGCCTTCTTACGCTCATTGATGTCATATAGCACAACCAGATGAACACCGCCCAACGATTGCTGGACGGTTGAAGCATTCGCCAACACGGTTTTAGTCGACCCGCTATGACAGCGTATATTCAGCTCCACAGGATTAAATTGACTGTCTTCATGCAATACCGCTTCAAGTGTGGTATTCCAGGTAGCCGCCATCCACTCCCGGTATTCCGGATCCGGGCTGGCCTTTACCCACCAATCGGCCAAGGTCGGAATATCCTCCAGCGTATAACCGAAGGTTTGAATAAATGCGGAATTCAGGAATGTAATATTATGTTGATCGTCATTTAACACCATCGGCACCGGGGAAGCATCTATGATTAAGCGCAACCTTGTTTCACTCGCTTTGCCTTCAAGACGGGCAGCAAGCAGCGCATTAAAACCATCGGCCATTTCGTTGAAGCTGTCGCCGACTTGACGCAGCTCGTCGCAGGTCTCCAGATTAATGCGCTCACTCATATCGCCGCCGGCAAACACGCGAGCTGAACGGGCAAGCGACTGAATGCTGCCGATCATCGCGTAATAAATGCCTGTCAAAAAATAGTGCACCATCAGCAATAGCAAAAAAGCAATGCCGACACTCATGTGCAACTCATTTTTTGCATGTTGAATGCGTGCCGCAATTAACGCCTCCGCCTTGGGCAGCAAGGTCTGCTCCATCTGCAAGTAACCTCTGTCGATAGCGGCCGTGGTCACGTTGAAGAATTCTTCAGGGGTCGTGACAAAGTGGCCGGTGACAATATCCGATTGCACAAGATCGGTAATCTGAGGCACCGAATCGCCTATATTATTGCTCGACGCCAACAACGAACCTTGTATTTCAGGATTGAATTGGCCAGCCTTATCAAGGTTGATGGTAAGAAATTTAAGTGCGTGACGGAGTTCTGTAATCAGCGCAATTATCTCGGCCTTTTGATGCTCCGAGATTTGCTTGTTGGTCAAAATGCCGGTGCCAAAGGCACGTATCTGTCCGAGCCGCTCAAGCGCCAGCGGCAGTTTGTTGATAGCCGTATCAATCAGGTAAAACGCATCGCTATTCGAGTTAAATGTCAGCGCATAATTATCAGCAGCACGCACTTCAAATTCCAGCATCCGGTCGATCAAATCGGTATGCTCGGTGAAATTTTCGTCCACTGCCCATTGAGCCCACTTTTTTTGTAAGCTGTTCCAGTCTGCTTTAAGCCGCGCCCAGTCTTCGCTCAAAACCAAGCCGACAGCCAGTCTTTGCTCTGTCGCGATGAAGGCCGCATCGACTTCAACTTCTTTGGCCTCAGCTTGAGTGCGCATCGCATCATTACCGCCGAGCACCCCTGCCGACAACCCACGATGCTGTTGCATAAATTGAATGGTTCTGGAAATGGGTTTGATCAATTCGATGCCTTCCAGTTGTCGCTGGGAGGTGCGAACAACCTGATTAAGACTTACATAAAGACCGTACACAACCACAGTAATCGCGACCAGGTATATCGTCCCAAGCACCATGAATTTCCTGGTGTAATTCAACCGGTTCATCAGCGCAATGGCGGGGAAAAACAGCTTATTCATGTTCTTTATTTCCTTAATTTGCGGCGTCTGCTCATCATGTAACGACAAAGAAAGCCAAATATATTGTTGAACATGAATAGTGAGGCACTTTCTTCCTGATCAATAATTCCGCTATTGTTTTATTTCGCTACGGCGAACCAATATTCTTATGACCTGTTTAGGCGGGATAACCGGGCCCGATTCTAACTTAAATCATTAGCCACCTCCAGCAAAGATAACTCGTCCAGGGTATTAATGTTGCTGAATATTTCGGGCTCGCTACTAAAATCTGCCTGTACTAAATTCTGCTGCGCCAGCCAAGCCGCCGCTTTGCGTTGATTGCTCGCTAAATAATCCTGCAAACTGGTTTTCAGTGTCGTCTTTATCGCAAAACAAACCGGATGCAGCCTTATGCCGTCAAAGGCAACAGCCACATCGGCGTTATTTTCTGCACGGGTTAATAGCAACTTTTGCAGATGTTGCGCTTTAATTAACGGCGAGTCGCAAGGCATGACTAGCAAAACTTCGGCATCCGCATGAATCATTGCGCTTAATACACCGGCCAAAGGGCCGTCGAAACTGTCGGTTTGGTCGCTGATAACAGGACATCCGAATTGCCGGTATTGGTCGATGTTCCGATTGGCATTGATAAACACACAATCTACAACGGGGGCTAACGCGGCTAGCGCATAACTGATCATCGGGCGGCCTTTAAACTTCACTAGGCCTTTATCCTGATTATTCATACGCCGGGCACGGCCACCGGCGAGAATCACGCCTGCTACTTTTGTTTGACTGTTCATAAGGCTAAGTTTTGTTTATCATGAGGCAGGGTTAAAATCATTCAACCGATAGACTATTCTCGCAAGCCTGCTATTTATTGCAAGCCATGCAAACTTTTTCACTTTCTGAATTAATTAGGCATAAAAACCATCCATGAAAATTAACTACATACCCGCCATTTTCGGCCTCGCTTTAGTTACCGTTATTTCAGGCTGTGCGATGGAACCGGAAAAACCGGTTGAGCAAGCCGAATCCGCGCCGTTTGTCGGCGACTACCCTACCCGCGACCGCGTTGAATATGTTTTAAACTGCGTTGCCCAACATGGCGGCCTGACCTACATCACCCAATATGCCTGCGGTTGCAAAATCGACAAAATCGCTGAAAAGCTGAGTTTCGCCGAATACGAAGCCGCGAAAACCTTCACTTATTTAAGTAAAGGTCAAACAGGCGATGCCGCTGCGGCTATGCGCGATCCGGCCCAATCCAAAGACTTAAGAAAGCGGCTTAAAGATGCGGAACAGTCCGCCGAAAAAAGCTGTTTTGTGAAATAGGGAACGAAGGGTATCGCTTTAAATCTCGGGGCCTTTGGAACCGCGACTTCTGTCGCGGTGATGGCTCATCATAGCTTGTACCTGAACACTCTTGCGCGACTAAAGTCGCGGCTCCGTCTATAGTTTTCCCTCCGTTTTAAAGCCGATACAACCAAAGGTTAATCCAGCTCAATAGTACACCCTGAACGAGCGCTGTATTTGTTCGAACTCAAACAGATAAGGCTTTGCCACTTCGTAATTGGCGGCCACGACCAGCAGGTCATGCGAAAAAACTGAAGTGTTGTACCAGTTGAAACTGCCTTCAATGACGATGTAGTCGTCAATAATGCAGTATTTGGAATGGATCGGCGAATAAGGCACCGGATGATCGTCTTGACCGTAAACCAGGCCGACCGCAATACCGGCATGCTTTAGCCGGTCTACCGTGGGCAGCAACGGACGATTCAGCTCATCGTGCATCGAACGCTCTACACCTACTCGCCCTTGCCTGGCCAGATGCCCGTTCAGCAGGATATGGACGTATACGCCTCGGTTCTTGGCGTTTATCAGCGCATTAACGACGCTGTCATGGTGATCGCCCAGCAACTCGCCGATCAGGAATAATGACACCTTAACCGAATGTCGGGCGCGATTAATCTCAGCCAGTATGGCGTGATGCGGACGGTAGGGCTTGCCGTTCAGCATGACGTGTCGACCGAAGGTATACAGCAGGTTGAAATGGCTCAACGGGTCGATGCCGTATTTTTGATTGACGCCGCCGCGCTGGCTTTGGAAGATGTTATCCAGCAAGCGGCAGACGCCTTTGGAATGGAAGGTCATCCCCGACTCCCAATTGGCCCACCAACGATCGAAGGTGATATTGAACGAACCCAGAATGCTGTCCTCGTCATTAAAAATAATGAATTTGGTGTGCATATCCGGCTCCACCTCGATCAGGTGATGCTTGGGACTGCAAAACACGCCGATCAATTCAATCCCGGAACGCTTTAACCGCGCATAGTTTTCGCTGTTGGTCAGGGTCATTTTTCGCCAATCGACGATGCACTGAACTAAAACACCCTGTCCGCTGGCACTTATTAGATGAGTAGTAAAATCATGATCGTCTATGCAATCCACACTGACTTTGATCGTGCATAAGCGCCCAGGATTTTGATGCTTGCAATGGATCACCTTGTCGATCAGATCGTGAATGTAACGCTTGGGATGATAAGGGTGGTGCTGTTGTCCTTTGGTGAATTTGGGCACTAGCTGCAAGGCTTCAAAATGGTGGTTGTACCAATCGACATCGCTTTGTAATTCACCGGCATTCAGTTCATAGGTTCGATAGCCGTTGGCTGTCGCCCAATCCCAGGTAATCTTTCGGTATTGCGGTTGGTCGCCCTGAAGCTGGTGCCAGTCCATGAAGATATATTCGCTCTGGGAAGCAATCGAGCGCTCATCCAGATGCACGATAAAGGCGAACTTGACGCAATTGATCTGACCGAAGTTGCTGGAAAACGGATGGACATAAAAATCCCGCGTACGCCGCTTGTGGCGATCCCACTGAATATCGTAAGCGTCGGTATCGACGAGGTAGGTTTCGCAGATTGCCTCGCGGTAGACCTTTAGGACTACCTTGACATTAACCTGAACGCCGTAATACACATCGAAATCTATTTTCCCCCAGCGAATAAAGAACTTGTCATTGAAGTCGTTCACTCTTTGAAAAGAGCCGCCCAAGTTTCCATGGGTGGGCGAGGCATAATGTTCAGCTATCTGCATAGGTTTGTCTCCATGGTAAAGGTGAAGCCTTGCACCTTACAATTTCTCAATTGGGCTCAAAGGTCATAAAATAACCGCAATGATCGGAAACCCGTCCATAATCCTGCTCGGTGAATAAAACCGTCGCTGACGTGACCTGCAGCTCGCTGGTTTTATTCAGGAAAATATAATCGATACGGTAATCGTCAGTCGGATAATCCTTCCAATAAGGATCGTTAACCCTGAAGATTTTTTCAAACACGCCCTGCGAGTTGGCCGCCAAATACTGGTCGTCATACTGGTGGGCATCGACCACCAAATGATAGCCTGTTGATCCGGCTGTGATATTAAAATCTCCGCACAGCAAAGTTGCGTTAACCTGCGCCGACTGTTTAGCCTCGGCCCACTCGCAAAGGCGATTAAATTGCTCGGCAAAGCCGTCTTCCCACCAGCTTAAATGTGCCGAAAAGACATTAACCCGTCCCATATAGGGCGCCTTGATTTGGGCCATGACCACTTTCCGGGAGTGAATGCTGTAGACATCATGGCTGTCCGACACATATTTGGCGTCCGGTTTGATCAGCGGATATTTGCTCAAAATGGCCACGCCTTCGCGGTACTTGTTAAAACCCAGGTGCGACCAGTCGGTGTGGATGTGATAGGGCATAGCCAGCCGATCATTAATTATTTTGGCCGAATTAGACTCCCAGTCCCCTGCCCCATCATTCCAAAGTTCAGCCACTTCCTGTAGACAGACAACGTCGGCATTCAGTTCGTCTATCGCTTTGGCTATTTGGGAAAACTTATAATCCTGATTGTCTTCCTGATAACAATGCAGGTTAAGAATCAATACTTTCAGCGGCTCATGGCTGACCGAGTAATTTTTCCCATAGTTATTATCCCAATAAATCTGGCCATTACGTTCAACACATATACTGTATTGCAAGCGAAACGCCTGACCGATTCTAAGCCAACCTTTCCAGACTGCAACACCGTACTGATTGGGGTTTCTGGCATTGCTGAGCGCTTCTTTGTCCCAGTAGGTTGTTTTGAAATGGCAGGGTGCTTTGTGAGTGTGCCGCCAGTTGTCCGTCGTCCAGTGTACGGTCACCTTGTCGGCCTCGGTGAATTTGTCCACAGCTACCGTGATCGGAATATTTTTTTGCCCTTCCTCCAGCTTGTTGGCAAAACCGATGTTTAATACCGGTGCCGAACAAACCACCTTAATGCCTGAGTCGGCCTGACTGGAATAATTTAAGCCTTGATTGTTATCCCAATACTCGACTCCCTGAGCCTGGTAGCGGAGTCCGAACCGAATATTGCCGGGCAACGATTTGGCCGGACTGAGCTGGAAATTTACCTGAGCTTGCCAGTATTCCTGATCGTGTTCCAGCTTGCTGTGATAGCTTGCCGGCAAGGTTTGCCAAACGCCGTCTTCGCCCGACCAAACCACGTCAATCCGTTTTTCGTAACTGATGCTTTCCACCCGCATAAAAAAACTCAAGGACTGACGAACGCCTGTTTTTTTTCGGGTAATCACATTTTCAACATACAGCAGTTGGATTTTGTCCATCCTTTGTCTCCGTGATGGCAGGGCCTAAGTTACAGAAATGGAGACGCGACTTTAGTCGCGCACGGCTTCTAATGAAAACAATCATTAGCGCGACTAAAGTCGCGTCTCCAACACCCTGAAACTTACACTAGCCATTAACCTAAAAAAACAGGATGTAGGATCCGCTGTGCGTACCTTTCGGAATTCAATGGTACGCACACAGCGTTACCCAACTCACGGGATCCTACTTTGAACGATTGTAATCCCGAAAATCAATGTCCGGAAAAATATTATCCATGATCTCCAG
>DATBQC010000153.1:0-2197 GCA_036561065.1 Methylobacter sp.
GATCTTATTTTAATAGCTTTATTGCTGGGCGCATACCTGTACTGGTTTAACGGACAGCGGGCGAAGGAGATCGCGCTTAGAGCCGTCAGAGCGCATTGCCTGAATCTGGAAGTGCAAATGCTAGATGAGTATGTTGCTTTAAGCGGCATCCGGCTAAGAAGGGAGCCGGCCGGGAACATACAATTGCAGCGGACATTTTTGTTTGAATTTTCTTCAACCGGGAACGAACGCTATAACGGAGTTTGTATAATACAGGGAAAGCGCATCGAATCCATTCAGATGGAGCCGTACCGTTTTGACGACTGAATGGACAGATATTTGCTCCTCGGCAACTGCTCCTGCGATGCTCCACTACAGGCCACCCATAGCCTTAGCAATCCTACACTGATACAGGTAAGGAGCGTGAGCTTCACCACATCCATATGGATTATCCAGGAGCAATTGCCGAGGAAATTTTGACGAAATTCTTTTTTTGCGGAGGATTAAATGAATAAATGTTCAGTATGCGGTCATGAACGTAATGATCATGATATGAAATGCCCAGAATGCGGCAGTTTTTACTCAAAAATTGCCGAAATTATTGCCGAACAGGAAGAGCAGGAGGAAATGCGGACATTTCGCGGGCGATGCAAAAGAATCCTTGCTTCGGATAATGTTAAGCAGGCGTTGCTGGCTGAACTGAAGCTAATGTGGGCTGGGCTGACTAAAACAGGTGTGTTCGCACTTTTTGTGATTTTCGTCTTCGTGTTTGCGTTGATCGTTTCTGTTTTGTAGCGCGACAGATTGGACAGCAAAAAGCAGCCGGTTTACGACTGCTTTTCGTTGCCCGACAATGCGGCTAAAACTGCCCGTGAATGGGTTATTTTTCCAGAAACTTGAGCTTGTCTTCTTTCCCGTTCCACTCATCCGCATCGGGCAAAGCCGGTTTTACGTCTGTAATAGTAGGCCATTGCTTGGCCAGCTCAGCATTTAACGCGATGAAAGATTCTTGTCCTTCCGGCAATTCATCTTCTGCAAAAATTGCGTTGGCAGGGCATTCAGGTTCACATAACGTGCAGTCAATACACTCATCGGGATCGATAACTAGAAAGTTAGGGCCTTCACGAAAGCAATCTACAGGGCATACATCGACACAATCAGTAAATTTGCATTTAATACAGTTTTCAGTGACGACAAAAGTCATAATTATTACCAGAAAAGTTGATTTTTAATTTAGGGCGCTATTCTAGCAGAAAGCATTGCACGATTGAATGCCGAGTTTATTAAAGCCATCATTTAGCTGAGGAGGTAATTGTAATTTCGCCAAAGGGACAAAGACTTGGTGAAACTTAGTTTGCGCTTGCCGAATTAAATAAAGACAAAAATAAGCCTTTTCCGCCGCTGATTTTTCGATTCTGGGTATTTTTTAAAGCCAGTCTTGCTTCGGCTTTAAGCTGATTGTCTGCATAAGGTTGCTCAGTACGCACTGGAGCGGCCGCTGCACGTTCAAAATAAAGAGCCGCATCTTTGGGCTTGTTATGCAACATCAGAAATTCGCCATAAAAATAGTTGGCATCAATGCCCTCTGGATTGATTTTAAGCGCGGCTTCCAACATTTGCTTGGCGGCATTGTCATCGCCAAATGCAACAGGCCATTTCGGCACCATGTAATAAAGCGTGCCTAAGGTCACATAGGCCGACCCGCCCATTGTTTCCGGATTGATTTTAATCGCTTTGATCAGCAAGTCGCGCGCCTCATGTATGGCACTGAGTGCGGAAAAAGCATCTTGATGATCGGCATAAGTCGCCTTGACCACGGCCTGCCAGAAAATGGGTTCGGCAGCATTCGGGTATTGCCGGGCTAAGTCCGTGGCTTTATCGAGCAACTGAACAAAAGCAGGCCCCTGTTTGCTTTTGGACATATTGTAATAAATAGACGCCCACTCAGCCTCAATGTTCCTTAAAGAATCATCCAAGCTCTGCGCAAGACACTGAACAGATAGTAGCAATAAAACAACAAATGTTAATTTTTTCATGCGAAAAATATAGAGCAAGATTCATGATATTTCAATAGGTAATTGAAATATTTAATCTTCGCGCCATTCTGAATACGAATGTATCGCCAGATTATTGTTGTAATAACGCAAATCTCCGGTGACTTCCTCACCTAACCAAGGCGGTTTTGAAAAAAACTGTCCCGTCTCGTCCATTTCAATTT
>DATBQC010000154.1:0-1723 GCA_036561065.1 Methylobacter sp.
GAATCAGACAGCATAGTCAAGGCCAAAAACGGCCAGATTATTGTGTTGGGCGGACTGATGCAGGAAAATGATAATGAAAATAAACAAGGTGTTACCGGCCTTGCAGCAATCCCTTATATCGGCAACCTGTTTAGAATCAATACCGGCTCAACCCAAAAATCAGAACTGATTATATTGCTTAAAGCCACCTTTGTCGGCAGCGATGCCGACTGGCAAAATGACATCAATTCCAGTAAGAAACGCTTTGAAAAACTTGACTCCCAGCCGCGCTGGAAATAAGTCATATAAGTCGGGTTGATATGAATGGACATACATTGCCGATCTCAACCCGACCGAGACCAATGGCAATATCTTCATGAAAACCATTTTTAAAGTCATTTATGTATAAAACACACTTTGGCCTCAATAGTCAGCCATTCGGATTAACACCCGACACACAGTTTTTTTGTGAGCTACCCTCTCATGTAGAAGCACTCAATGTATTACTGATTGCTTTGCACAACGGCGAAGGGTTTATCAAAATTACCGGCGATGTCGGTACCGGCAAAACCATGCTCTGCCGAAAATTGCTCAATGAATTACCGGAGCCATACGAGACCGCATACATCCCCAATCCCCACTTGCCGCCCGCAGGCCTGCTCGTGGCAATTGCCAATGAAATGGGTATTGAATACTCCCGTCAGATCGGGCTAAACGGACTGTTAACGCTAATCAACGATTTTCTAATCAAGAGTGCCGTTAACGGAAAAAAACCGGTACTGATTATCGATGAAGCCCAATCCATGTCGATTGAAACATTAGAAGCATTACGACTTATCACCAATCTGGAAACCGAAAAACAAAAGCTGCTGCAAATCGTGTTATTCGGCCAGTCGGAACTTGATGATCAACTACGCAATAAAGCCATACGGCAACTCAGACAACGCATCACCTTTAGTTACGCACTTAAACCGCTCACGCCAAAAAACGTTGCCGATTACATTCAACACCGGCTGCGTATCGCCGGCTTGGGCAATTTAAGCATTTTTTCCAAATTGGCTATCCAAGCTATGCATCACTATAGCCGTGGCATACCCAGGTTGATTAATATCTTAGCCAATAAAGCGATGTTGTCCGCGTATGGCCAAGGCCGTTCGTCAATAGGCGTAAAGCAGGTTTATTTAGCCGCCCTGGATACCGAAGACGCCAACACGAAATTCAAACTTTTGGGTTTCCGTAAACGCTATTTACTATTGTTGCTGCTTACAATTGCCGGCTATCTCCTATTGCCCCCCATAGCATCACTACTATGAGCCTGATCAATCAAATGCTGCGCGACCTGGAAAGTCGCAACACGACCAATAATGCGCCCTCAGCTCTGCAACAGAATATTCATGTAACGCAGGCCCCGTCAACAAAAATGCCGCTGCTGATCTGGAGTTTACTGGCTATTATTGCGACAGGCGGTACTTACTGGATGTATCAATACAGTAAAACGCTGACTAAAACGCCTCCGGCAATCGTTGCCGACAATGTTAACAAGAATCCAGTTCCTGTTGCCCCTTTTGAACAGGTGCTCGCTGCACCAAACGCCGTTGCCGACACGGCTGCGCCAAAAATCGAACCAAAGCCGCCGGAAAACGCAACAACTCCGCCGATTCAGGCAGCTCAAGCCATACCGGCAGCCAAGGCCACACCAATGGTTCAGCCAGCACCCGTAGTCCAGATAGCGCCAACGGTTCAA
>DATBQC010000155.1:0-1728 GCA_036561065.1 Methylobacter sp.
GAGTTGATTAAACACAAACTGCAATCTGAAGGCTTGGACTGTGACGTTACTTTGGTAACAGGTAAAAAAGCTTTCGAATCCAAATTTAACCAAGAAATTTATGATCTCGTACTGCTGGACTTCAATCTTCCAGACTACGATGGCATGTCGGCCTTGAAGTATGCTCGCAGAAAACGATCCGAGACACCGATAATAATTATTTCTGGCACGATTGGGGAGGAAGGTGCCGTGGAGTGTTTGAAAGCAGGCGCCAACGATTACGTGCTCAAACAAGGGTTGCAGCGACTTGGTGTGGCGGTGCGCCGAGCATTGAAGGAAAAAGCCGAATATACCGCTAGACGAGAGGCGGAAATAATCGCCGGAAACGAAAAACTCTTTTCAGATACGATGATTGAGAGCCTGCCTGGAATTTTCTATTTCTTCAATGATCAAGGGAAATTTTTGCGGTGGAACCGGAATTTCGGAATCATCTCTGGATACTCAGATGAAGAAATTGCGAGGATGCACCCATTAGATTTTTTTCTGGATGGTGAGAAGCAGCTTGTTGCGCAGAGAATTGGAATGGTATTCGAGAAAGGGGATTCCACAGTCGAAGCCTCTTTTGTGGCCAAGAGTGGCAAATTAACACCTTATTTTTTTACAGGCAGAAAAGTAATATATAACGGACTGCAATGCCTGGTCGGGATTGGCGTTGATGTCGCCGAAAGAAAATTGGCAGAACATGAGCTAAGAATTGCCGCCACTGCCTTTGAAGCCCAGGAAGGCATGATGGTCACCGACGCTAACCAGATCATTCTGCGAGTCAACAGCTCTTTCACAAAAATCACAGGGTATATGCCGGATGAAGTTATTGGTAAGACGCCAGCAGTCCTCAGTTCTGGGCAACACGATGCCGAATTCTTTAAGAATATGTGGAAGTCACTTAAAACAGATTCCTACTGGCATGGAGAAATCTGGAACCGGCGCAAAAATGGCGATGTTTACCCTGAATGGCTTAACATTTCTGCGGTATCTGACGCCGATGGGAAAATTACTCATTACGTCGGGTCTTTCTTCGACGTTACTAAATCCAAAGCAGCAGAAGAAAAAATAGAACATCTAGCGTTTTATGACTCCCTGACTAGCCTGCCCAACCGTGTTTTGCTACGAGATCGACTTCAACATACATATGCCGCTAGTGCACGTTATCCAAATCATTACGCTTTGCTTTTCGTTGACATCGACAATTTCAAGATTCTCAATGACACAAAGGGCCATAATTTTGGCGACCTTCTATTGGTTGAAGTTGCGAGTCGACTCCAAGCTTCTATTCGTGAAATTGACACGGTAGCGCGACTCGGCGGTGATGAGTTCGTCGTATTACTTGAGAAACTCAGCACCAACGCTCAGGAAGCAGCCGCTATGAGTGAAGTGGTAGGCGAAAAAATCCTTTACTCTCTTAGCCAGCCTTTTTGGCTAGATGGTTATGAACATCATAGTTCTGCCAGTATCGGCATTAGCCTTTTCCGCAAACAAGAAGTGTCGGTAGATGAGCTTCTTAAACGCTCCGATACTGCTATGTACCAGGCCAAGGCTGCTGGACGAAATACCCTACGTTTCTATGATCCTGCCATGCAGGAATTACTGGAAATACGGACGCTACTCGAAAGAGATTTGCGCCGTGCTTTGGCCGAAAATCAATTTCAGCTCTATTATCAAATGCAGGTGTATCACAATGGCCATATTCTT
>DATBQC010000156.1:0-5808 GCA_036561065.1 Methylobacter sp.
GTTGCATTATATGGAACTGAACGATTTGTTCCTCAGAAACGGCAGGGCTTATGCCAGAACGCGGACGATCAATGTTCAGCGGGATGAAAAGAATTGGCACGAGTTTACCTCCGAGCGGGATATTGCCCTGGACGAATTAGATGTGATCATGATGCGCAAGGATCCGCCTTTCGACCAGGAATACATTTATGCCACCTATTTGCTGGAGCGCGCAGAAAGCATGGGTGTTTATGTGATTAACAAACCGCAGTCGTTGCGGGATGCTAATGAAAAGCTGTTTACCGCGTGGTTTCCGCAGTGTTGCGCGGAAACCCTGGTGGCCAGAGAGCCTCACAGAATCAGGAGCTTTTTGCTGGAGCAGGGCGAAATCATTTTAAAACCGCTGGACGGCATGGGCGGCACCTCTATTTTTCATCTGCGTCAGGACGATCCCAATCTCAGCGTGATTCTGGAAACCATGACCCAGTACAATAGCCGCTATGTGATGGCACAAAAATATCTGCCGCAAATTGTCGACGGCGATAAGCGTATCTTACTGGTTAACGGCGAAGTCATTCCCTATGCTCTGGCGCGTATTCCTGCGCAAGGCGAAACCCGTGGCAATTTGGCGGCGGGAGGACGAGCCGAAGGCCGACCCTTAACCGAACGGGACCGTTGGATTGCCGAACAGGTGGGACCAACATTACGGGAAAAGGGCTTGGTTTTTGTAGGAATTGATGTGATTGGCGATACGCTGACTGAAATTAACGTCACTAGTCCGACTTGCGTTCAGGAGCTGGATCGTCAGTTTGGGCTCAATATTTGCGGTCAACTGATGGATCATATTGAAACCGTCCTGCTGCCGAACCTGCTCCCGTCAGGTTTGCGGCATACACACCATCCATAGCGATAATGAGAACACATCAGGTACTGTTTGAGCCATCTACGGAGCTGTCCAATAATGACTCATTACTGGTAGCCTTATTTTTAGCGGCCGTCATTCATGTTGTTGTCGGCCTAGGCGTTAACTTCACAGCGCCGCACCCGGAGGAAGTCAGCAGGTCGATTGATATTACCCTGGTCAACATGCCGACCCAAAAAGCGCCCGAAAAGGCGCAGTTTTTGGCCCAGGAAAATGAGTTGGGCGCGGGCGAGCAAAATGCAAAGCCGGAACCGCCGCCGCAACAATTGCCCAGCCAAGGTGATAACCAACCCAGGCAGGTGAAAAAGAGCGAGCCGGAACAGAGCGAGCCAAAAGCGGCGAAAAAAATGATTACCCAGAAAAAGGCGGAAAAAAAGATCGTTACCGCGAGCAAGCCGGATATTGGGAAGCATGCTGAAAAACATCCGCAGTTGTCGGCGGAGATGTTGCAGCAACAAATTGCCCAATTGGGCACGGAAATAAGGCAAAGTCAGCAAGGCGCCGAGCAAACCAAAATACAATTTGTTGAATCAGTCAGCGCCCATAAATACGTTGCCGCCCAATACATGAAAGATTGGGAAGATAAAGTGGAACGCACCGGCAATCTTAACTACCCGGAAGTGGCGGCCAAGAAAAACTTTTCCGGCACCTTAACCATGGATGTCGGCATTAAAGCGGACGGCAGCATTTACAGCATACGCATCAACCAGTCTTCGGGAAATCCGGCTTTGGATGAGGCGGCTAAAAGAATTGTCCGCATGAGTGCGCCCTTTGCACCGCTACCCGCAGAGTTGCGGAAAGAATTGGATGTCCTGGTGATTACCCGGGTTTGGAAGTTTTCTGATGAATCCGGCATGACCTCGCGATAAACAGTTGCTTAAGTCGCCATAAACTTTGATACTAAGATCTATGAGCCAAGCTACCTATTTAAACAACCAGTTTATTATCGCCATGCCCAATCTGGCGGATCCCAATTTTTTTCATACGGTTGCCTATTTATGTCAACACAATGAAGACGGAGCATTGGGTATCGTCATCAACAGACCGACGGACATGAAGCTGGGCGAGATTTTTAAACAAATGGATATAAAAGTCACTTCGCCCGCTACGGCTGAAACGCCCATTTTTGCAGGCGGCCCGGTGCAACAGGAACGCGGCTTCGTAGTGCACACTACAGGCGGAGAGTGGCATGCGACCCTTGCGGTTTCAGAAACCATTTCCCTGACGACGTCTCGTGATGTGCTTGAAGCCATTGCGGCAGGCGAAGGCCCGGAACAGTATCTGGTAGCTTTAGGTTACGCCGGTTGGGGAGCAGGGCAATTGGAAAAAGAAATCATGGATAACTCATGGCTTAACACGCCTTGCGGTAAACAGATTTTGTTTGATACGCCGGTCAACTTGCGCTGGAGTGCTGCAGCCGAACAGATCGGTATTGATATTAATCAGTTGACCGCTCCCGCAGGGCATGGCTGATTCCAGACAATATTCGCTTGAGCACAAACCAGACGTCGCACCTGCTCCCGGCAAGCTTGCGGCATACACACCATCCCTGGCAATATAAGCTATGCAAGACCCATTACTAGCCAAAAGCAACGCCGATACCTATCTGGGCTTTGATTTCGGCACTAAAAAGATAGGCACGGCTGTCGGTCAAACAACCACCGCTACCGCAAGTCCGCTGCAAACCATCCGCTCGATCAATCAAAATCCCAACTGGGACATAATCGGTAAGCTGATACAGGAATGGCGTCCCGCCGGATTGGTAGTGGGCATATCAAAACAGGCTGACGGCTCGGACAATCCGGTAACGCCGCGCATGTTAAAATTTTGCAGGCAGTTGGAAGGGCGTTATCAGTTGCCTGTTTTTCAGCAGGACGAGACCCTGTCGACATTCGAAGCCAAACAAATGTTGTTTGATGAAGTCAGCGTCAGTGCAAGCAAACTCTGGGAGGTGCAAGACCAACTCGCCGCCCAGCTTATCTTGCAAACCTGGCTAAATGATCGTACCCAAAAGGACTATTAAGTGTTAAAAATCCCCGAATTATTAAATAACCTGGAAGCCGAGTTAAAACGTATTATCGACGAGAGGAAGCTGGTTAATCCGTTGATGATCGGCATTCGTACCGGTGGCGTATGGATAGCCGAGCAAATGCACCGGCGTTTAAACATCAGCGAACCTTTGGGACTGTTGGATATTTCATTCTATCGGGACGATTTTTCGCAAATCGGGGTCAATCCCAACGTCAAGCCCAGCCAGTTGCCGACCAACGTTGAAGGCCGCGACATTATCCTGATCGATGATGTTTTTTATACCGGCAGAACGATACGCGCCGCAATGAATGAAATTTTCGATTACGGTAGGCCGAACCAGATCGTCCTGGCGGTTTTGATAGAGCGTGACGGCAGGCAAATCCCGCTTAACCCGGATTGTGTCGGCACCAGTATTAAATTAACTGCTGGTCAGCGTATCAAGCTGACCGGACCGGAACCTTTGGCCGTTCATCTGGAAACCATTGACGCGGTGGCATAAGCAATGACTGAGAACCTGCAATTAAATGCGGAAGGCAAGCTTAAACATTTTCTGACCATTGAAGGCCTGGACAAGGCTTTATTGACGGAAATTCTCGATACCGCCGAGTCGTTCGCCGGAGTGTCCGAGCACCAAATTAAAAAAGTGCCTTTGTTGCGCGGCAAAACCATCGTCAACCTGTTTTTTGAAAACAGCACCCGTACCCGCACGACCTTTGAACTGGCGGCCACGCGCCTGTCCGCCGACGTAATCAATATGAATATCGCGACTTCGGCAACTTCAAAAGGCGAAAGCTTGCTCGACACCATACGTAATTTGGAGTCCATGTTTGTCGATATGTTTGTGGTGCGCCATGCGCTCAGCGGCGCGGCGCATTTCATCGCCCAACAGACCGCTCCTCATATCAGCGTCATCAATGCCGGAGACGGTCAGCACGCCCATCCGACTCAGGCCATGTTGGACATGTTTACCATACGCCAGCTCAAGCCGGATTTCTCCAGCCTCAGAGTTGCTATTATCGGCGATATATTGCATTCCAGAGTGGCGCGCTCGGAGATCCAGGCCTTAAATACCTTGGGTGCGGCCGAAGTCAGGGTGATTGCGCCCAAAACCTTGTTACCGGCGCATGTCGAAAGTTTAGGCGTGACGGTGTCGCATAATTTGACCGAAGGGCTTAAAGACATAGATGTGGTGATGATGTTGCGTTTACAGAAAGAGCGCATGACTTCGGCTTTACTGCCCAGCGAAAGCGAATATTTCAAATGTTTCGGACTGACCGAAGAGAAACTGAAAATCGCCAAACCCGATGCCATCGTCATGCATCCCGGCCCTATCAACCGGGGCGTGGAAATCGATTCCAAAGTCGCAGACGGGCCGCAGTCGGTGATACTCAAACAAGTCAGCAATGGCGTCGCCGTGCGCATGGCAGTTATGGCGATGGCGATGCAAAAGTCGGGGACGGCATGATGAAGATTCGCATAGACCACGGACGGATCATCGACCCGGCCAACGACATCGACCGCGTCGGTCCCGTTTATATCGAAGGCGGCAAGATTGTCTCAGTGACTGACGAACCGCTCGGTTTCAAGCCGGATACCATCATCGATGCCGAAAACCAAATCGTCTGCCCCGGCTTTATCGACTTAAGCACCCGCTTGCGGGACATGGGCCACAGCCGCAAAGCGACATTCAAAAGCGAAGTCATTGCCGCCGCCGCTGCCGGAGTCACCACCTTGTGCCTGCAACCGGATACCGTGCCGGTCATCGATACGCCCGCTGTTGTCGAACTGATTAAAGAGTTGGCCGAAAAAGCCGACTATCCGCAAATCTATGCGGTCGGCGGACTTACCCAGAAACTGGAAGGCGCTGAACTCAGTTCCATGTTATCGCTTAAACAGGCAGGCTGCATTGCCGTCGGTAACGCCAATCAGCCGGTAAAAAACCTGTTGATATTAAGACGAGCCATGGAATATGCGGCCAGTCACGATTTATTATTGATGTTCCGATCCAATGACTTTTGGCTGAGCAATAACGGTTGCGCTCATGAAGGCGCAGTCGCGACCCGCTACGGCTTGCCCAGTATTCCCGAAGCAGCCGAAACCATAGCCCTGGCCCAGTGTCTGGAACTGGCCGAGCTGACCGGTTGCCGAGTGCATTTTGGCCAGTTAAGCTGCAAACGTTCCGTGATTAAAATACACCAGGCCAAAAAATACGGCTTAAAGGTCAGCGCCGATGTTGCCATTCACCAATTGCACCTGACCGAAAACGACATGACGCCTTTTGACAGCGCCTATCATGTATTGCCGCCATTGCGTACCGAAGAAGACAAGCAATATTTAAGACAAGGCTTGGCAGGCAGCACAATTAACAGCATCTGTTCCGATCACCAGCCGCATGACCTGGACGCCAAACTGGGCGCGTTCCCGGAGACGGAACCGGGGATGTCGTCGCTGGAAACCCTGTTGCCGTTAATGCTCAAACTGGTGGCGCAACACGCAATAACCCTGGAACAGGGCGTTGCCTGCTTAAGCGCAAATCCGGCGCGGGTGTTGCGCTTAAACAGCGGCGCGTTAACGCCGGGCTTTTCGGCCGACGTGTGTATTTTTGACCCGGAACTCGAGTGGCAGGTTAATGCGGAAAACTGGAAAAGCCAGGGTGTCAACACGCCGTTTTGGGGACAGACTCTGAAAGGGCGGGTAACCCATACCTTGCAGGCGGGAAAAATTATTCACCGGTTATAGAATCCAACGTGAGGTCTAATTACCTTTAGGCGATTAATAATTTCTTATTCACCACGAACGACTGCATGGATGCAGGAGGTAGAGCAATGCAGGAGCTATTGCCGAGGCACGAAGAACACGAAGAAATAAACCTTCGT
>DATBQC010000157.1:0-1724 GCA_036561065.1 Methylobacter sp.
GTGATGGTTGGCAGGCACTTGGTAGGTCGCTTATCATTCATTGCCTGTCAGTTGAAACTCTGGAACGATTGCTCGGACTGCTCCAACGAGCTCTATCACTTCACCTGGATAGACTTGCGCCCAGATATTTGCAAAGGCTGCGTTTACTGTTGCCTCCGGCACCAAGCCCAACTGCTCACCAACTTGTGCGAACAGTAAATGCGGATCCCTATTTTGTCGCCTAACGGATTTGCAGGCTTCAAGCACTTTGTCAGAATCTTCATAGCGCGAATGCACTGCGACCGATAGTTTCCCTCCAATCTTGTCCCAACCTTCAATAACAGTGTCAAAAACGTATGATTCTGGAGCTCCTCCCGGAAGCCTGTAGACTCTGTCACTTTCGCTTTCACTCTTGCGCGAATCTCCGTCTATTATGCAAATAGATGGTGTTTGAATTGCAGGGTTTTCATTGTGCTATTTATTCATAGCCACGGCGGTTCCGTCGCCGGACATGGCGTGAACTTGTACGTGGTCAATCGGAAAGTCCAAAGTTTGACGAAGAATGGCTTCGACCCAAGTCTTTGCAAACCTGTCTTCGACAAAAACGATGGCCTTTGTTTCGATTTGTCCTGTAATAGCCCGAAGTGATCGGACATCAAGCTTGCCCTGAAAGATGCGATCCTGTGTTGCAACCCAGACGGCCTTGGTTGGAAGTATCCTAATCGCATCATTAGAATGAGTTGTAAAAATTACTTGAGCTTTCTTCCGCTCTGCGACATCGATAAGATACTCGACAAGACGCACCGTGGCTACCGGGTGAAGTCCGTTCTCTATTTCTTCGATCAATATAAGAGTTTGATCGGGAGCGCTTTCTATTTTAGACAACATACGTATAATACTTGACTCTCCCGCCCCGAAATGGAACTCGGAATAACTTATTCCGCTACCTGTTGCACCAGTTAACAATGTAACTCGGCCATCACGATCAATAACAAGCTCTCGAAATCCACTCACGTCTTTTCCTAGGATCCTAGCCACGGCACGCTGAAGTTCCAGCTCAAACGTTTTTATTGAGGACTCGGGCACCTTAAATGATCCTGATGTACAAAGACGCAATTCAGCTCGCTCATTTGCTGGGACTGTTCGTGAGACATCAAAAACAATCACGTTTCTATCCACTGCGTCGCGATTCCACCGAGCATTTCTAAAACTAGCGGTTCGGCGCAGAAAATCTTTAGGGCTCATATTCCGATCTACTATTTCATACTCAATTGACCAATCTTGCATTGTTTCATCATATTTGCCACTTTTCGCGAAAAATCGTCTCGGTGTAATAGTCTTGTATGCGCAAGCCGCAGCGCCAAGCACTGTGGTCTTCCCGCCACCATTTGGGCCAATGATGGCTGTCACAGGAAAATCAAAGGACACAGGTTCGTCGACGAACCCACGCACTCGTTTCATAATAATTTTTGGGAGATACTGACCGTAGTTGCGACTTGCGGCCTTCTCCAAAAGACTATTGATCGTCGAATCTCTAATCTCTGTCTTGTGCACCATGTTCTCTCCATTTGCAGTTCTTCTGCGCGAACGAAAGCCTCACCTTCACCCTTCCTCACCCCCGCCGCCACGCGATCAACCCCGCCGTGGACCCGTCCAGCGCCGCCGTCGACGCGCCGGCGTCCTCGACGATCGGCGCGAGGCGGCCGGCCAGTTCCTTGCCCAGCTCCACGCCCCATTGGTCGAAG
>DATBQC010000158.1:0-2748 GCA_036561065.1 Methylobacter sp.
TCATAGACAAAATCAAGGGCAGTGAGCGCCAGAATGACCGGCTATCAATGCTCTATTTTATTCTGTCGCGTGCAGACTCACTCGGTGTTCCAACCATTCCTGCAAAAAGTCCATGAATCCTCTGACTTTTGCGGACAAATATTTCCGGTGCGGATATACCGCATGAACATCCAAGGGGGGCGAGGTGTAATTTTCCAGGACTACTTTCAGTTTGCCCTTTTCAATATCCCTGCCCACAATATAAGTCGGTAGCATCACCAGCCCCAAACCATTTACTGCGGCGATTCGTATCGGGTCGGCGACATTTGCCGACATCCTGCCTGAAACAGTTATTCCCGTATACCCGGCTTCGCCTTTGAACAGCCATTTATTTCTCGGCGCGATAGCCCAATTAACCAGGCAGCTGTGATCTTCCAAATCTTCCGGCATCTGGGGAATGCCGTGTTGCGCAAAATAGTCCGGCGATCCACAAACCACCAGCGACGAACTAGCCAATTTCCGAGCAAACATACTCGTATCGTCCAGTGCGCCTAAAGAAATAGCAACATCGATGCCCTCATCGATCAAATCGCCGGGACTGCTCTGCAAAATCATCTCTACGGTCAAATCAGGATGTATCTTCATGAATGCCGACACCGCATGAGCGATATGCGTCGCACCGATAACCGGCGGCGCGCTGATCCTTAAAACCCCTCGAGGCTCGGTCTGTAAATGCGTTACCGCCGCCTCCATTTCCTCAACCTCAAGCAGCACCTGCTGACAGCGTTCCAGATAGGATGCACCCACATCCGTTAGGCTTAAGCTGCGCGTGGTGCGGTTGAATAATCGCGTCCCCAGTACACCTTCAAGATGCATAATATGCTTGGTTGCCATGGCTCTGGAAATATCCAGATCACGCGCGCCGCCGGCAAAGCTTCCCGCTTTTGCCACGCGCACAAAAACATTCATGCTGGTTAGTTTGTCCATTTACAAAAAGCTCCGGCTAAGGCGATCCGAGCGAAAACGTTCATGCTGGCGTGTTATCCATTTACGAAAAGCTCCGGGCTTTTGAGATCCGAATGAAAACTTTCACGCAGCTTGTCTTCTTTCCACAGTACGTCTTCAATTTCACACTGTGGCACAAAACCGGCAACGGCATTGGATAAAATTTCTCTAACCCGTTTAAAATCATCATCCATTGCTGCCTGTTCTAATGCCTCCAGCATTTTCTCCAGCTCGACCCAGGGAATAACGTGCTCCTGTGCCCGCATGATCCTTGCGTGATCTGTTTTAGAAACATTGTCGCCGATTAAAAGTTCTTCATACAGCTTTTCACCCGGTCTTAAACCGGTATAGCTGATCTCAATATCCCCACCGGGATGCTCGGCATCTTTGATTTCCAGGCCGCTCAAATGGATCATACGCTTGGCTAGATCAACAATGCGAATAGGTTCGCCCATGTCCAGTACAAACACGTCGCCGCCCAGGCCCATTGCTCCAGCCTGAATAACCAGCTGAGATGCTTCGGGTATGGTCATAAAATAGCGGATGATTCTTTCGTCGGTAACCGTAACCGGTCCACCTCTTGCGATCTGCTCTTTAAAAAGCGGCACAACCGAGCCCGAGGAACCCAATACATTGCCGAATCGTACCATCGTAAAACGGGTGGGATTATTGACAGTATTACTCAAACTAAGCGCTTGCAAAATCAATTCTGCAAAACGTTTGGTTGCTCCCATAGTATTGGTTGGCCTGACGGCTTTATCCGTTGAAATGAGGACAAAGGTTTCAACGTTTGCTTTTATTGCGGCTTGCGCGGTACGTAGCGTCCCAAAGACATTGTTCCAGATTGCTTCACCCGGATTTTTTTCGACCATCGGTACATGCTTATAAGCTGCCGCGTGATAGATCGTTTGCACCCTGAAAGCCTTGCACACCTTTTCAATGCGACCACCATTCGCGACCGAGCCCAACACAGGAATAAGTTTTATTTGTTCAGCATTTTTTATCTTGTGTGACAGATGCTGTAACTCTTTCTCTATCGCATAAAGTGCAAATTCACTGAGTTCAAAAAGAATCAGCGAGCTAGGTTGAAGCAGGATAATTTGCCGACAAAGTTCAGAGCCGATAGAGCCTCCCGCGCCAGTCACCATCACCGCCTTGCCGGTAATATTGGCATGCAGCAGTGATTGATCCGGCGGCACAGCATCGCGGCCCAAAAGATCGGTAATGTCGACCTCCTGTAGCTCATCAACAGTGACTTTGCCTTGGGCAATGTCCGACAAGCCGGGCATAGACATCACGTGAACGGCAAAAGGCTCCAGTAATCGGATGATTTCACTTTTACGCACTCGACTAGCCGACGGCATGGCTAGCAGAACATCTGAAACCTGGTGTCTTTCTATTACGTGCCCTAGAGAACTGAGCGGATAAATTCTAAGGCCGTTGACCTTTTGCTTATGCAGCAACATGTCATCATCAATGAAAGCGACCGGCCTAAATTCACGGCCATAGCCTAATGCGGAAGCCAACTGTACCCCAGCGCTTCCCGCGCCGTAAATTACTACATTTTTTTTGCTGTGGTTTTTTATTCCCCGGCCTCTAGTTAAGTTTAAATAAAGCTCCCCCAGCCACCAGCGTGCAAGAAAACGACTGCCACCCACCAGCATCATCATATTCAGCCAGTTTAGCGGTAACACCGTTCGGGGAACGCCCATGACGGCGGATTCATACAAGACAAAAGCAAAAACCAGCGCATAAAGCGTCGTC
>DATBQC010000159.1:0-2025 GCA_036561065.1 Methylobacter sp.
AGGGTGAAGTCGTTGCGTGATCTAGCCGATTTCATAAATTCACGAGGCGGAAGCTGGTGGAAGACCATACCAAATTTAGGGCAGACATCAGCTGAGACCATACACAATTTCTTTACTTCTTCTGAAGCTGACTTAGGCATCAAGCTTGATTTAAGCAAGATCAATCATGCGCAGGTCGATACACAATCACAATCTCATGACGTAGCACCATTGGAGAGATTTGCACCACCAACTCACCTTGCTGGTGAGTCGGGATCGAATCGTGCGGATATTAGTCGCTGCAAAATTGATGCACGCAATGATTACGAGTCAATTCTTGCCTGGCTGTCTTTGTGGGACGAAGGAACGCCAACACATCGAGCCTATAGGAAAGAAGCCGAGAGATTCCTGCTCTGGTCAATAATGGAGAAACAGAAGTCCATGTCATCGTTGACAACACCTGATTGCGCGGAGTACAGGCGATTTCTTGCCGATCCTTTGCCGGCAGATCGCTGGATTGGAAAGCCCGCGCAAAGATGGTCTAAAGATTGGCGGCCATTCAAAGGCCCATTAAAACCATCTAGCATTAGACAGGCAGAAGTTATTTTGAGTGCTTTGTGCGAATGGCTGGTTGGTCAACGATATTTAGATAGCAATCCATTCTCAGGACTTAGCACACAGTCATTCGGTCGACGTAACAATGGCGCAGACAGATCGTTTTCGCCGACTCTTTGGGAGTTTGTGCAAGGCTACGCAAAGAAAAACGCAAGTAATGAAGTATTGACCGATAGTCAGAGGTCAGCGTACAGAAGAATTGTGTTCGTATTGACGTTCGCCTATCACACCGGGCTTCGTCTACATGAAATGGTAAAGGCAAGTACCGGAGACTTGAGGCAAGTAAGTAGCTTTAACGAAGATCAGTGGTGGCTTGATGTGATTGGAAAAGGCAAAAAGCATAGAGAGGTTCCAATACACTCAGATGTACTGGAAGCCATTAACTCACATTTGCGAGAAAGAGGATTGCGGGCAGTTGGTTTTACATCTCAAGATACCCCGATAATCGGGAAATTACGTGGCGAAGCAAAAGAATCCATGACAGCATCAGCTTTATATCAAATGCTCAAGGGGTTCTTTAAAGAAGCAGCGGAGGAAGTTTCGAAGGAAAATCCAGTTCTAGCTGAACGCTTAACGAAAGCAAGTACTCATTGGCTAAGACATACCCATGGCAGTCATGCAGTAGCCAATGGTGTACCACTGGCCATTGTCCGGGACAATCTTGGTCATAGCAATATCGCAACAACATCTATTTATGTACATGCTGACCGGGATGAGCGGTACAAGGCCATGCTCGACATGGGGAAATCGAAATAGCATGGCTGCGCAAGATTCACTAGAAATTGATGTGTTCCATAATGGAACACATCGTTATTCAAAAAAATCAATTCAAGGGCTTGCATCTTTAAAAATGTCTGGAGAATGGGTTTTGCATCATAAAAAACCATGTGTTCCATTATGGAACACATCAAAAATCACTAACATTTAAGCAAACCCAAAGGAATAAAAATGAGCGAGCAAAAAATCAAAAAACCAGCAGCAGTTATATCTGTAGCCATTCAAAAACGCGGTTCAGCAAAAACAACGTTAGCAGTAAATCTTGCGGCCGAACTTGGGAGCCAAGGATATAACGTACTTGTCATTGACGTTGATCCACAAGCAAATGCGAGTGCTCATATAAGTGTCGCCCATCCATCGACTTTGAGCAAAAACGCAAGCACACTGTTTCGGGGTAATCTTGAAGAAATAATGGCATCGATTCAGGTTGAAACAAACCCTGGATTTGAAAATGTGCATCTAATTCCTGGTTCTTTGGAACTCGATCAGTCAGTAGAAGAGTCGCTTAGAAATCATTCGCCGAGACCTTATGAGGAAATGCGTCGCCGTATCGGGCTGTTGCGCGAGGCTTACGATGTAATAATTATAGACACCCCGCCGTCGCTAAGGCTGCTAACCGGTAATGCCCTTGCCGCATCCACTCATTATATAGTT
>DATBQC010000160.1:0-2095 GCA_036561065.1 Methylobacter sp.
CCGGCGCGGTCAACCATTGCTATTGCGCGGCAATGATGCACCGTTGAATGGCTCCGCCTATGCCCTTTGTGGTGGCGTCGCCATCGCCGTCGGCGCGGTCGAGAACGGAGAATTAATCCCACACCGCGTCTTCAATCTTCCTCTCTAGATAGTCCGCCAAGAGCCTTCTTTCACGGGTGGTGTCTCAGTTTGAATGTCTGCTAACGACCCAAAGCAGCCATAAACGGGACTCAACAGGAGCCGTTCCACTCGTGCGAAGAGCCTGAAGCCAACGAGCGCAACCATTGCCTTTCCGATTCACTTAATTTGCGGACTATGATCGGCCTTGCGCCGCGAATCAGTTGCGCAAAGTCGATGTTCTCTATATGTTCATATTTTTGGAGCCATGGGATGGCCAGGCAGACTTTCTTCGAAGAGAGGACCGATCAATCGGAGGTAAAGGCTCGCATAGTCCAGAAATATTTCTATGCCTGGGCTAAGGTAGTTAGCCCGTCTGCAAAGGCTCGTAACAATAACATTGCCTATATCGACCTTTATGCAGGTCCGGGCCGATACAAAGATGGCTCAGCTTCGACGCCATTGTTGGTGTTAACACACGCCATTGCCGATCCAGAAATGGCGAAGATACTGGTCACAATCTTCAATGACCAGAACCAAGACTTCACAAGCACGTTAGAAGCCGAGATCGCCAAGCTTCCGGGGATTGAGAAGCTTGAACACAAGCCTCAGATAAGTTGCGGTGCCGTCGACGAAAGCGTTGCTGAGTTTTTCAGCGCTACAAGGCTTGTGCCGTCGTTCTCCTTCGTCGATCCGTTCGGGTACAAAGGCCTTTCGCTTCAAATCGTCAACGGAGTGATCAAAGATTGGGGCTGCGATTGCGTGTTTTTCTTCAATTACAATCGCATCAATGCTGGAGTCTCTAATCCCGCTGTCGAGCCTCATATAAATGCGCTTTTCGGACAGGACCGAGCCGACAAGCTGAGACTGCAACTGCCGGGTAAATCGCCCGAGGAAAGAGAGGCCCTTGTCCTTGAAGAATTGGCTCAGGCAATCAAGGAGATGGGCGGCAAATTCGTCCTTCCATTTAAATTTAAGACGGCGAGTGGCAACAGAACATCTCACAGCCTCATCTTTGTATCGAAGCATTTCAAAGGCTACGAGATCATGAAAGACATTATGGCGAATGAGCGCTCAACCATGGATCAAGGGATTCCATCGTTTGAATATTCGCCGGCAACTGCTGCAACGCCATTGCTTTTTTCACTTAACCGACCGTATGAAGCGCTCGTAAGTGATTTGATGGCGACCTACTCTGGATCAACGCTTTCAATGAAGAATATCTACGAGAAGCACAGCGTCGATACGCCTTATATCAAGAAGAATTACAAAGACGCGCTGATCCTTCTTGAGCAGCAAGGGAAAATCAAAGCGGATCCTGCGGTTCGTCGGAAGGGAACTTTTGCGGACCACGTTCTGGCGAAATTCCCATAGGAGAATTGCTAATGGCCGACAACTCCTCGATCGAATGGACAGAAGCGACATGGAACCCGGTGGCCGGCTGCGCTGTCATTTCGCCGGGATGCACAAATTGCTACGCAATGCGCATGGCTGAGCGCCTTGGCGCCATCGGACAAGAAAAGTATCAAGATATTACTCAGCGGTCTGGTGGGCGTGCCAAATGGAACGGAAGAGTAAAGATCGACGAAAAGTCTCTCGAAATCCCCCAGAAATGGCGCTCCGGCAAGCTTATTTTTGTGAACTCAATGTCGGATTTGTTTCACGATGATGTTCCCCTCAGCTTTATCAACCGCGTCTTTAAAACAATGGCTGAGACGCCGCAGCACACTTACCAAGTTCTAACTAAGCGATCGCAGCGGCTTGAGGATTTGTCCTCATCACTTTTGTGGTCGGAAAATGTCTGGATGGGTGTTAGCGTTGAATCGGCAGAGTATATATGGCGCATAGATAATCTACGCCACTGCGGCGCAGCAGTGAAGTTTCTCAGCTTGGAGCCACTCCTCGGTCCTATCGATGATCTAAATCTTGATGGGATTTCATGGGCTATTGCGGGCGGGGAAAGCGGACCCGGCGCCCG
>DATBQC010000161.1:0-2002 GCA_036561065.1 Methylobacter sp.
CCTGCGCGCGATTCATCCGGTGACAGGTCACGGCAAATATGTCTTTCCGAGCATACGCACCGGCGAGCGCTGCATGAGCGAAAACACGATTACCGCAGCGCTGCGCAGCATGGGCTACAGCGGCGACGTGATGACCGCTCACGGGTTCCGGGCGATGGCGCGCACGATCATGGATGAAGTGCTGTGCGAGCGCGTCGACCTGATTGAACATCAATTGGCGCACGCGGTGAAAGACCCGAACGGACGCGCCTACAACCGCACCGCACATCTGCCGGCACGCAGGAAGATGATGCAACGCTGGTCTGACTATCTCGACAAGCTGCGCAAGGGTGCGGACGTGGTGCCGCTGCGATCAACGGTTTAAACTGTCAATGCCGGTCCTAGGCTGATCCCTGAAAACCCGTTTCCCTGACGGGCTGGACTGGCACCTTATTTCAGGGGGGCGTGAGGGACGCATGACTTTGCCGGATGGTGTTATTAAAGCTCGTAAAGCGATTCTGCGAGACACTGACAATAGTTTGCGCGAGATAGCGAAAAAGCTAATTACAGACGATATTGAAATTGTAAAAATGTGGGAGGCGTTGCAGCGAAGGGATACTAATCCTGATCAATATTGGCATTGGGTGAACGGTTTTTTAAGCGCAGTGAACGACGCAAACACGCTACCTGCCTACCACTATCTGAACAAACAGAGCCGTAAGGATTTGATCACTCGGATTAACGAGCTAGCTGGTGAATTCGCAAGAGTTCTGAAAGTAAATGAATTAGATGGGCAGTTGATTTTTTTGGACGGCAAGATGTTTAACGGATTCCATCTATTCGAGGATTTCGGCGAGTCAAATCAGGCACAAATCAATGTCGCAGGTGTTGAGAAATTGGCAGTCTCATGGATCATTGAGGCAATTGCAACGAGGGCGATTGAGAAAATTCAGAATGAACCACAAGAGGGTAAAAAGTCGAAGAATGTCCGCGCCGTTCGTTTCGTGCGTGCGCTCGCGAAAAGGAACATGCTTTGGTTTAATGAACCATTGCTCGCGGTGCTGGCGACCGCCGCAAACGCTTTGCATGATACCGAATACACTGAAGCCGACATTTCAAAGCTATTGAATCGGTAGGGTTGGCAATTATTGGTGCCTTTTCTGAAGGATTGCCAAGTCCAGTATCAACGCTGAAAAACTATATTGACACCGTCGCGCCAAGGCGTATTTTCAAAGGGTGTCAAATGTCACAGCGAGTTATCCGGGTTGCAGATATTGCGACCACCAAAGACCGCAAAGGTCTATTGCCGGTCAGTCCGGCGACCGTCTGGCGCTGGGTTCGTGAAGGTAAATTCCCGAAGCCTTTCAAGTTGGGAGAAGCCGTTACTGTATGGGACGCGGATCAAGTTGACGCGTTCATTGCGCAGCGTGCAGAGGCCGCACAATGACCGCAATTGAACAGGCCGCAATGCAATCTTCAATTGCCGCCATGCCTGCAATTCCTTCTCGCCAGGAATCAGGGGCGCTTGCAATGAGCGCCGGCACGGATTGCGACGATTGGCTAAATGAGCTATACGGGCTGCTGGTGCGCTTTTCAAACCTGGGCATCGGTGCCGATATCGGCGCAATGAGTCTGGTTGAGCTATGGGGCGTTTATCAATTTCTGAAGCGCATTTCGGAACTGTAATTGTGAACACGTGTTCGGGCGGAGGCGATGCGGCGCGCTTTGTATCTGCGTTGGCCGGCGCCGGGCGCGTTACTTTTCAGACGTTTGACGATACGGCTTTAAAAAGAAATCGCCTATCGAAAATCTTGCACGGTTCGCTGGTGCAGCATGATGCCAAATTGCGGCAACTGAACAATCAAGGTGCTGGCGTCTTTGCGATGGTGAACCAAGGCGATAGCCGGGGCCGAAAAAAGGAAAATGTAGCGTCTGTGCGTGCGCTGTTCGTTGACCTTGACGGCTCGCCATTGGAGCCGGTGATGCGCGCACCAATCCAGCCGCATATTACCGTCGAATCATC
>DATBQC010000162.1:0-2300 GCA_036561065.1 Methylobacter sp.
GGATACTCCCATGAAAAAATTCATTGGAATCGCGGCAATCATTTTTGCATCCAGCCCGCTGTTGACCCATGCCGATAACGGGGACGATTTGCTTGCCCGCAATCCGTCGGCGCGGAACGACAGGCATTCGTCCGAATTGCGGGATACGCTCGCGCAACAACCCACCAGCAGGCATCGGATCCTGCATCACACTTCGATCAGGCATCACCGCAAAGCCCTGAGGTAGTCCCCCAGATTCACAATTCATTGGTCAGAAGCCAGGGCAACGCTTTATGTCCGCAACATAAGATGGGATGCTCCCATTCTGTTGTCTTGGCTTCTGACCTATGCATAGTGGAGGAGGGCTTGCGGTATGTGCGTTGGCGCACCGATTTGCGGCAACGCGAGACGTATACTGCTTGCTTTCTATAAGTAAAAGTATTCATGATGAAAAAATTACTTGGTATCGCGGCAATCTTTTTTGCTTTCAACACCTTGTCGGCGCACGCGGAAGACAGTGACGATTGGCGTACTCGTCATGCCGACGCGCGGAACGATCGCCAACTGTCGGAGCTCAGCGACAAGCATCCTCCGCTCCAGGCAAAGGCGCACCATGTCGCGCGTCGCACCGCCGATATTACCCATCGCGTTACACACCATGTAGCCCATACTGCGCAACACGTCGCGCATCGGACAGCTGACATCACGCATCGGGTGGTCAATGACGTAAAGAGCAAGTTTGAATAGCCCGGGTCGGAACGCGCGGCGGTATTGCGCTGAGTCTCACGGAGTCTCGCGCGGCCTGAGATGCCGAATGGGTGGCGCGTGTTACGCGATTGTTACCGGATCATGCTTTGTGGAACGATGTCCATGACCTGATTTGGGATGCGCCAGGTGCGGTTGGGGAGGATTGTCCCAATTGTCCGTAGGCCGAAGGTTTATCTTGGAATTTCTGAATATGCAGCAACCGGATTATTGCGACAACCAGCGAATTGCCGAGTTGCTGCCATTCATGTGTCATGCGATGCAAATATCAATTTGAATTCTTTCTTATCGCGGGATCCTGTCAAATTACGATAAGGAATTTCCCCGCTGCCTAAGAATTTTCCGGGTCAGTCCTTGAAAAACCTTCTTTCCCGGCCTTTGCCGCTGTCCTTGATTTTTTTGGTGGCAACCAGGGTATTCAGCGCGAAGGTCTGCCTGCCTGCCAATTTCTTGACCTGATCCTTGCTTGGTTTGAAGCTAAGCTGGGAAAGCGCAGCCTTCAGGATGTCCGGCGCCGACTGCGGTTCCGACGTGATCAGATCGGTCCAGTAGGTGCCGCCGGTGAAGGGCAATTGGTTGCCGCCGGATTGCGCGGATTTTGCTGTCTTGGCTTTCGGTCCTTTGGCAGCTTTTGCGGGATTGCTTGCTGCGGATTTCGCTATCGACTTTGGGCTTGCCGCCGCTCCGCCTGCGCCATCAATGGAACCTAGCTGTTTCAGCGCCTGTTCCAGCGCTTCCACGCGCGACTGGTAGTAGGCCGCGCCGGCTTTGGCCTGGGTCAGTTCCGCGTGAATTGCAGATGTTGCATCTTTCAGATTCGACATGCTTGCTTCCTTTCAATGTGTTGTTTTAATTGGTCGTTTAATAATTCGCACGGCATTGTTGTTTCTGCTTCCGGATTTCCCGCGTGCAGGAAAAGAACCGCAGAGAATGACGATAGAAGGATGGTGGGTTCGTCTCGTCGGCTTTCTTAGTTTAAACACTATTTTCTAGATCGAATGCCCGTGAGGCGTTTATTGTAGCAGCACTAGGCATTGTTCGTCATTTCTCGATTTTATTCCGGCAGTTGCAGAGAACCTGAGATTTTCAACAACCGATGAATTGCACGGCTTGGACCATAGACAGATTCTTGTGTCGGCGCGGACTACACAGCTGAAACCTCATCTGCGGCACTTACGCAGATAAACTAACACATTCATGTCGGCGGCAAAATTACCCGCTGCATCCGATTGCCCTGATGCAGGCCGCTGATATGGCAACTGCCGGCTTTCCTGCCGGAAGATGTCCGTGCCGGTTGATCGAGTCTTAGGCGATGCGGGAATTTTCTACCGAAAGCAGTCATTGGATTTCAATTTTCATTTGACAATCGTCATTCTCGCAGTCGCTGTCTGTTCGGATAATCGGGGTGTGAAAAAAACCGGAGTCGGACTAAAATTCGGCCGGAACCGAGATGCATCGCCGACGGCCAGCCAGCGCGTCGCCATCAATCTCACTTACAGTCACGGACAGGGCTATGGAGAAATTGCCCGAGTCATGGAATGTCCGGTCAATACGGT
>DATBQC010000163.1:0-1509 GCA_036561065.1 Methylobacter sp.
CTCACCCGTTGCTGAATAATAAAGATACGTCAGCAATTTGGCCGTATGATCTGCGCAATTGATGCGCTCCCGCAATACCCCGGAAACCACATCAGTGCCCTTAAGTGATTGAGGCGACTTGAACTGTACTTTTTTCCAGAAAGTGACATCGTCGTCCTTGATCACCAATTTGCTCTTGTCATAAAAATACTGATCGCCATTGGGAATCGCAGGCAACGACACCCATTCGGCAGCAAACGCATTTGCGCTCGCACATAAAAGCATCAACCAAACCAACCTATTCAACATGATTTACCTCGTCGCCAACAACTTTGCAGTGATCAATCCATTAAGTGTACCAAACAGCAAGGCGGCTGCGGAAAACACAGGCACCAAATATAGAATCCCGCTGTGAGGAATGAGCCATATCCATACGATCAATAGTTGCCCGGAAATATGGGCGAAAGCCGCCAAAATACTGACGGATACGCAACTAAAGAATCTTGAACTAAGGTTTTGCGTGAGCCACAACACCATCAGACTCAGCAATGCACCCGTCAAGCTTAAGACAAACGTCGGTGACAGAAAGTTACCGAACAATAGGCTAACCGCAAATACTCTTAGCAAACTCACCCAAACCGCGGTGCCGAATCCATATTGATACAAAGCATATAAGGTCACGATATTTGCGATACCCGGCTTCACTCCCGGCAGCGGAGAAGGCAGTACCGCTTCAGCCAGATGCAGGGTGATCGCCAATGCCGCCAGCTTGGCGATACGGTGATCGTCTGCAACCGGCTCAATAGTTAAGGGAGTCATATGACTTGGTTCCCAGCAATTCCAGACTGACGTGGTTGGGCAAGCACACTGCTACTTGTCCGGCTTTGTGCAGCCATCCTTGGTGAACGCAATACTGGTTGCGGCACGGCGATTGTTCAAAACGTACTTGTCCATTGTAAATGACGATCCGGCTGATACCCAAGGCACCAGGGACCTCCAGTGTGCGCTGCTGATCCAGACTTAGCGTCGCATAGATTTTATCGCCGCTGCGTATACGCACTTTACCTGCAGGCTCATTGCTCCATAAAGCCATGAACAACCAGATCACCATGCCTAGGCCGAGCACAAAAACCAGCCAATCGCCCGGTTTAAATTTAATGGCCAACTTAATGGGCATTGCCGGCTTCCAACCTGATTCTCTTCTGCATTCCCGGTGTTAGCTGTATCGCTCCGTTTTTATCGATCAGCATCGCGTATTGCAATCCCAATTTTTGAGCAGCTTCACGCCAGTGTTCGCGGCCGGAAATAAACAAGGGCTTGGAGTCGGCATCAGACAACGCGCCGGCATGTTCCTGCGGCGGGATCAGCACCGTCACCGCCTCCGCTCCGTCCGATGGAAATCCGCTGCGAGGATCGATGATGTGGCAGTAACGTTTGCCGTTCAACTCAAAATAACGCTGATAATCTCCCGAGGTTCCGATCGCCCACCCATCCGGCAAATCGAGGGTAGCCATTGCTCCCGCATGCCGT
>DATBQC010000164.1:0-1548 GCA_036561065.1 Methylobacter sp.
AAAAGAATCTCGGCAAGGCCCAGGCGGGCTATGGCGATCTAAAAAAGGACATTAAGGACAATAAATAACACCGGAATTATTGATCTGCGCAGGCACTAGCCTGCTGCCCGGTAGCATCGGGATACTCTTAAACTTTTTATAGGAAATTGATATGAAACTTACTAACATAAAACACACCGGCTTATTGGCGGCTATCCTTTTGACCTTCTGTTCGTTTGGCGCTTATGCCGCAGAAAGCCACATGGAGCAAGCGCTTAAGCACGCAGAGGCTGCGGCCAAAGCTGATGATGGAAAGACTATTGCCGAACATGCGGAAGCAGCGAAGACCCATGCGAAAACTGCCGATGAACACTTGGATGCCGGCATCACGAGCTTGAATGATGCTATCGATCACGGCAAGATGAAGCATCCCGAAGCTGCAAAGAAATCCGCCGAAGAGGCTGTAACACATCTGAAAGCCGCGCAATAAACGATCATCGGCTTCGCTATAGTAAAAAACGGCGGGTTAATTAGCCCGCCGTTTTTTTATGCGTGTTTTAAAAAGGCAGCGGGGGGCTCTATTAACCTAAAAACGGACGAACTGCTTTTTCTAGGATTAAGGATTGCCCCGAAACCAGCTGACAATATCTATTGACAGTGGCAGCATGCGGTCAGAAGGCTGTCGGTTCAAGGCGCTCGACGCTGTTGAGTTCATGGCGAACACGGGACATCGTGTCATAGACTGTCTTACGCACACGGTTGATTCCGCCCAAAGGCCGATGTTCAGGAATAGTGTGCCAGGGAGTGAAAGAGAGGTTCTCGCAGAAATTCAGTTGCATGGGCGAGTCAAATTTCTGAGGCGAGATTATGATTCGTGCTACGGGAATGAAAGGCGAATCCTTTTCGTTCCATTCGACCGTGGGATCTTCGATGGGCATTTGGTCGGGATGCTTGCGTAGCTGAACCAGGAAGTCAAAACACGCTTCGTTCTGGGCGAGATGCTTTTGCATATTTTCGCGCAGGAAATCCGGTGAGGAGGTTTTATTGACTAACAGAGAGGCCGTATCGCAAGCGCGAGCGGAGAATTTCATCGCGATATCGCCAAAAAGATACGGAGTCATGCTCCAGTATTGGCTGCTTAGCGGGGTGGTAACTTTTGAGCTTCGAATTGCATTGGCGATTCCGAGCTCGTGCAGACGGAAATTAAACGGATTTAAACCGGGGAAAAAGAACTTGACCGGGCTGTCTTCCAAAAGGGCCTTCTGGAATTCAACATAGTCTGCCGCGTTCCGCACCAAAAACACCGGATGGTTGATCATGACAAAGTCCTGCGTGTTGGACTCGCTGTGCTCGACTCCCATAAGCTTGATCGCCATTCCACGACCGTCGCCGACCGAGTCGTCTTGCATTTTCCCGGAACCGTTGGAGTAGCGGATCCAGGCAGGGTAGGTGCGGGCCTCACCGAATATTCCGATCTGGAGTTCCTTGGGCAGTTTGTCGAGGACGCGAAATTCTGCTTGCACGCAACCGTGAGCCTTGGCATGGACGTTTCTGTGAGCCGAGCCGTTC
>DATBQC010000165.1:0-3646 GCA_036561065.1 Methylobacter sp.
AGTCTGTCCGTAACATTTATATCTTTATTCACTGTCTTTCAAGGCCAAGCATAACAGCCAGTGCCGACTGTTCACGCGCCTTGTCCATATGCCAGCAGGCAATGCCAAAAAACATTAGGGCTATAGCAGCAAAATACAGACAGATTGCGCAGTCCGCTTTCATGTGCCTAAAAACGCTTAAGACTGTATCGTCAAGGTTCCAAGCTTGTCCTGATTCAATATGCCTAGAGCAAATGACTAAACAGATCGGTTCATTTTGGTGTTAATGCAACATAACACATGGATTTCTATGTTTTTACAAAGTATTTAGGTTAAAATAGTGGGCTTTCGAAGCTGGACGAGTGAGCAGCGATGGTGGCTCAAATAAATGCACCTCACTCGGCTTTGAGCTATTTACCTGTTTCCGACACATTTCATTCGCTCCGATGGCTGCCCGCCTCGCGCTTAGGTTGTGTGACTGCGGTATGGTGTCTAGCTCACTGCCCCGGTACGAGTTCGTAGGATGCGCAAAGGCACGAAGCTCATTGTTCGCGATGAAAATTAATATTGATGCGCTTCACTGCATTCAACACATCCTACGTAGCAGTCACCAAAAAAAGTTTTTTATGCCCAACTTTAGAGTAAAAACATGACAGATTTAGCGCATTACAGAAACATTGGCATCTTCGCTCACGTCGATGCCGGTAAAACAACGACTACCGAGCGGATTTTAAAGCTTACCGGTAAAATCCACAAAATCGGCGAAGTACACGATGGCGCGGCAACTACAGACTTCATGGAACAGGAGCAAGAGCGCGGCATCACCATTCAGTCTGCTGCGACAACCTGTTTCTGGAAAGACTACCGTTTCAATATCATCGACACCCCAGGGCACGTTGACTTTACTATTGAAGTTTATCGTTCACTGAAAGTTCTTGACGGCGGTATCGGCGTTTTCTGCGGCTCAGGCGGTGTAGAGCCCCAATCGGAAACTAACTGGCGCTATGCCAACGATTCTGAAGTCGCCCGCGTTATCTATATCAACAAACTGGATCGCATCGGCGCCGATTTCTATCGCGTGGTTAAGCAAGTTGAAGAAGTACTCGGCGCTGTGCCGTTGGTTATGACTTTGCCTATCGGCACTGAAGACCAGTTCTGCGGCGTAGTCGACCTACTGACTCAAAAAGCCTGGATATGGGACGAATCCGGCGATCCAATGAACTATGAAATCAAAGATATCCCTGCCGACATGGTAGAGGATGCCAAAATATGGCGTGAAAAAATGATCGACCAAGTTGCCGATCAGTTCGACGATGTTATGGAAAAATACCTTGAAGGTGAAGAGCCTGATATTGATACCATCAAGCGTTGTATCCGTAAAGGTACGATTAACCTGGATTTCTTCCCAACTTATTGCGGTTCGTCTTTCAAAAACAAAGGCGTACAGTTGGTGCTTGACGCTGTTATCGATTACCTGCCTTGCCCGACAGAAGTTAAACCACAACCGGAAGTCGATCTGGAAGGTAACCCAACAGGCACTTTTGCTATCGTCGATGAGAACAAACCGCTACGTGCGTTGGCATTCAAGATTATGGATGACCGCTTCGGCGCGTTGACCTTCCTGCGTATTTACTCAGGCAAATTGGAAAAAGGTACATCGGTACTGAACACTTTCACGGGCAAAACCGAGCGTATCGGTCGTATCGTGGAAATGCATGCGGATACTCGTAATGAACTCGACTCTGCTCAAGCAGGCGATATTGTTGCGGTACTGGGCATGAAGAACGTACAAACCGGTCACACGCTGTGCGATCCGAAATTCCCTGCAACTTTGGAACCGATGGTTTTCCCTGATCCCGTTATCTCATTAGCGATTTCACCGAAAGACAAAGCGGCTTCCGAAAAAATGGGTATCGCTCTGGGCAAAATGATTCAGGAAGATCCGTCTTTCCACGTTGAAACCGATGAAGACAGCGGCGAAACCATCCTTAAAGGTATGGGCGAACTGCATCTTGACATTAAAGTCGACATCTTAAGACGTACTCACGGCGTTGACGTTATCGTCGGTAAGCCTCAAGTGGCCTACCGCGAAACCATTACCAAATCGGTTGAAGACGAATACACCCACAAGAAGCAATCAGGCGGTTCAGGCCAATACGGCAAGATCAACTACATTATCGAGCCAGGCGAGCCAGGCACCGGTTTTGTCTTTGAATCAGCGGTTACCGGTGGTAACGTACCGCGCGAATACTGGCCGGCTGTTGAAAAAGGCTTTAAAAGTATGTTGGATAAAGGCGTACTGGCCGGGTTCCCTTGTTTGGACTTTAAAGTTATCTTGACCGACGGTGGCTTCCACGCGGTTGACTCCTCTGCGATTGCATTCGAAATTGCTGCGAAAGCGGCGTTCCGTCAATCAATCCCGAAAGCAGGGCCGCAATTGATCGAGCCGATCATGAAAGTTGACACTTTCACACCATCTGATCACGTTGGTGATGTTATCGGCGACCTTAACCGTCGTCGCGGCATGATCAAATCTCAGGATGCGGGCGCAACAGGGGTTCGTATCAAGTCTGATGTGCCGTTGAGCGAAATGTTCGGTTACATCGGTGACTTGCGTACGATGACTTCGGGTCGTGGTCAATTCTCCATGGAATTCTCGCACTATTTACCGTGCCCGAAAAACGTGTCGGAAGAAGTTATCAAAGAAGTGAACGAACGCAACAAAAAGAAGTAAGCTATAAAGGTACGCCGGGCAGTTAGTCTGTCCGGCTACACCTTCTCCTCAGAAAATCACCTAAAATCAAGCGCATTCTGTTTGGCGCATTGATAATCCCGGCAGAATTAATTCATCTGCAAAAAGTACGAAAATATTCAAAAGAGATACGATGCTGTTGGTCCTTACCCCAAGGGCGAATGACTTAATCAATACAGCATACTGATTTATTCCGTGCTTTTCGAGACGCAATCGCCGTTTTTAGGACGACCGTTTTCGGAAAAATACGGTGCACACTTAGTAGGCCTGAAAAAGATCAAACCCGAAAAGTTTATGGGGGAGGTGAATCGTAAGCGGCTGTTTTCAAGTGATGCTTGAGTACTTGATTTTGTCCAGTTCCAGTTGGATACTGCCGATTTGATCGTGGGGGATGCCTATTTGAATGGCTTTATTAATGTAAGATTGGGCCTGCATGGTTTTTTCAGGGTTGGGCCGGGATGTTTTAAGATCATGAATAATGATTTTCAGCATATTTAAAGTGACAGTCCGGTTACTAGGCATTTTTTCGATAGCATTGCCAAAAACTGCGAGAGCATCTTCAATCCTGCCTTCCTTGAATAAATTGACGCCTGTATTGTTAATGTCGATTAATTCCTGTTTTATCCGGTTGATCAAACTTGCTGCATAATTTTCGCCGATAAAGGCGTTGCACATTTTTTCGATCTCATCGATAAAATGTTTGTCATCAATATTGGTTTTAATCAAATCCGCAAGAATTTCATCGGTAAGCTCACTGGCTCCGCTTAGGTGACCGATTTTTGCCATTTCCAGGCGAAGTTCCTTGGATATTTGTTTGCCAAATTGCTCGTTTAGCTTAAATGCTTTTTCATAAGGTTTTTGTGCTATTACCCCGTGATTTTTTGCTTTTTGAATCTCGATTTCCAAAATTGCCGA
>DATBQC010000166.1:0-1561 GCA_036561065.1 Methylobacter sp.
AAAATATGCAAAACATGCTAAAATTCGTCTTGGATATTTCTCTCCTGATTTTCGTCCGCATCCTCTATCTTATCTTACGGTCGATCTTTTTGAAAAACATGACAGATCTAAATTTGAGATATTTGCTTTCTATTACGGCAATGACAGTAATAGCAATACATACAGAAGAATAAAATGGGGATTTGATCGGTTCTTTGACGTAGGGGATCGTTCAGACAAGGACGTTGCTGAGTTTGCAAGAGAAAATGAGATTGACATAGCAATAGATTTGTGTGGATATACGAGGCATGGTAGGAGCGGTATATTTAGTTTCCGGGCAGCGCCAATCCAGATAAACTTTCTTGGATTTGGCGGCACGATGGGTGCTGATTTTATTGACTATATTATTGCCGATAGAATTGTGATCGATGAAACGATGCGGAGGTTCTATGCAGAGAAGATTGCATATCTACCTTATACATATTACCCAACTAGCTATCACGCTGATATTTTTGCTACCGACAGGCAGTTTAAACGTGAGGAAGTCGGTTTGCCTGACGGAAGTTTTGTTTTCTGCTGCTTCAACGGCAATTATAAATTGACGCCCCGTATGTTCGATAGTTGGATGAATATATTAAGAAGTGTGGAAGGGAGCCTGCTGTGGCTTCTCCCGAACAACACAGCCGCTGCAATTAATCTACGTAAAGAAGCAAATAAAAGAGGCGTCGACGACAAACGACTTATTTTTGCGTCGCGTATGCCGCTCGCTGAGCATATAGCAAGGTATAAGTTAGCTGACCTTTTCCTGGATACGATTCCTTATAACGCACATACAACCGCAAGTGATGCGTTATGGGCTGGGCTGCCTGTGTTGACTCAGATTGGAGACACGTTCGCCGGGAGAGTAGCAGCTAGTTTGTTAACTGCGGTAGGGCTACCCGAACTTATTACAGATTCGGCCGTTGAGTATGAAACGCTAGCTGTCGAACTGGCTAAGCACCCTGAAAGGCTAGCGGGAATTAAGACTAAGTTAGCCGCAAATCGTCTAACAACTCCTCTGTTCGATACAGATCTATTCACAAAAAAGCTTGAGACTGCTTATACAGCTATGTATGAGCGCTATCACACTGACTTGCCACCTGATCATATTTTTGTCGAACCCTGATAACACATGGCGTCGCTGAGAGCCGTGTCCGGCGTCAGCGCCTCGGTGATCTGTTCCAACATCGCTTGGCCGGCGCACAGCTCCCGCACGCGCGCCTCAAAACCCTTGCGAGTCACAACGCCCATCTTCAGCCCGAAACCGCGCAGAATGCCTCGGATGCTGAACTCAACGTCCAGCAGCTTGCCGAGCAGTTGCTTGCGCGCCACGAGCAACGCTCGCACTTCCTGCGATCCTGGCGATTTGCAATGGACCGGGCGGAACCAGCCCGGAGAAGCTGCGCAATGCCGCGCGCGTCGCGACGATCCGTCTTGACGGTCATCGCCGAAAGCGCCGCCTTCACATGACGAGTCTCCAGCAGAACCGTCTCGAACCCGCTCGCGCGCGCCCGCTGGGCGCGCCTATGTTGCGAGAAGAGGC
>DATBQC010000167.1:0-1830 GCA_036561065.1 Methylobacter sp.
TTTAAAATAGACACCGAGCAAGAAACTGATAACCGTTGGATAGCCGAGATTGAAGAGTTGCCTGGAGCCATGATTTATGGTGCAACACGGGCCGAAGCTATTGCCAAAGTAGAAGCCTTAGCTTTACGAATTCTAGCGGACCGCCTGGAACATGGCGAAACACCGGAACAGATCAATTTACTATTTGCCGCATGAGCCAATTCCCAAGTACTAAGAGCAAAAGGGTACTCGCAGCATTGCTAAGCATTGGCTGGAACATCAAAAGGCAAACCGGTTCACATAAGATTTTACAACGTAACGGCTGGCCGGATTTTTCTTTTGCCTTCCACGACAACGAGGAAATAGGAAGTCGCATGTTATCGCGAATCGCTAAGAAAACCGGGTTGACACCCAATGACCTGTAGTAGATTTGTCACTACGACAAAACCCCCACTAAGTAAAATCAAGCTCTTATGGAGTAGGTTTTGAAATACAATGAATTATAAGTTGCTGTTATATAAGGCATCATATTTATACCGTCTGTCTGGGGGGCAAGGGGTCGTAGGTTCAAATCCTATCGTCCCGACCAATTGAAACAAAGAGCTACAAAATACGAATTTCGGCAATAAGTGAAAATGGCGGTTTCGGGTACTCATACGGGTACACCTTAGGAAGTTATTACCTAATATTACTCGCTTAAATCACCGGCAACGAGTGCCGACCATCACGCATAATATCCGATAATACTCAACCCCGTCATCTCCCCAAAACTGAATTAACGCGAAATGAAATCGAATATCGAATGCCTCTTTAGGGGCGTAACCGACCGATCAAGTCCGGAGTTTTCAGAAGACTATAAACTCACCAATTACCGCCTCCTGTGCTTTTAAATTGTCATTTACTCATGGCATATTCAGGCTACTGTAAACGATCCGCGATCTTCCTGTAGCGGCATTTACAAGCTTTCGCGATACGTACCCACTACTTTTGAGCTACCCACCAATACGCCTATGTGTCATTGGGTAGGACGGCATTAAGTGAAACCTATTAAACTGTATGGTAAAATTATCGGCTGTACCAATATTAGTAAATAACAATATGTTTTTAAAAGATTTTTATAGTATTCATGATGGCAATGTCAGTATTGTTGCCGAACAAGCCAGTATGTTTGCCAAAGAAGTGGCGCATGATTTCAACCCTTTACACGATGTTGACGCCAAACGTTTTTGCGTACCAGGCGATTTGTTGTTTTCAATGGCCTTGGAGAAATATGGCCTTAGCCAAAATATGCACTTTATCTTTTCCGGCATGGTCGGACATGACGTATTATTGAACTTTCCCGACACCGATGCCGAATTGATTGATGTAAACGACAATCAGGGCAAAACCTATTTGCAGGTCGAACGTTCGGGAGGCATTAGTCGGGACTCAGCATTGATTGAAAGCTTTATTCGCGATTATGTGGCTTTTTCAGGGCAAAACTTTCCCTATGTGCTGGTGCCGTTATTAGCCCAGGAAAATGTTATGTTTAACATCAACCGGCCACTGGTAATTTACGAAAGCATGACCTTGTCATTTGATCATCTTGATTTTCGGCAAGCGTCCGTGGAAATGCTGGAACCGAAAATAGAAGTCAGCGGCAAACGCGCTTCGGCTTTTTTACACTTTCAGATTAAGGCGGACGGAGATATAGTTGGCACAGGTTTTAAAAAACTAGCGATCAGTGTGCCGAGTGATTATGAAGCTGAGCCGATGCAGGCATTTGTCGATGAATATCTAGCCAGGAAAAACGACTATCTAGGTAACTTGGCGGTGGTAGCCAATTAATCTTCGTTTATGATGCCTAATAAA
>DATBQC010000168.1:0-1527 GCA_036561065.1 Methylobacter sp.
AACCCCTTGAAATCGTTAAACACGTCCCCAAATCATGCCTATAAATGTCTCCCTGTGGTGACACTGGTATCGTTTGATTCTGGTTTGACAGGCAAACAAGAGGGGTTTCATGACCAGCAAAATTGCTTCAAAAGCTGCACGCGGCAACCTTCCCGTCGATCCAAGGCCATATTGGCGAGAGCTTGAGCGTGGCCTGTTGAGCCTCGGCTATCGCCGCACGCCAGGAGGCGGCGTTTGGGTTGGCCGTCGCTACATCGGTGCGCAAAAATATCAGCAAAAAACCTTGGGCGTTGCCGATGACAGGATGCCCGCCGATGGCGTGAAGGTGTTCGACTATGCCGGAGCCGTCAAAGCGTGCCGGGCTTGGTACGGCGAGACAACAGCGACCCCCGAAATCACGGTTGCTGTGGTGCTCGAAAACTACCTGAAAGTGCTGGCCGGGCGAGGGAAGGCGACCCATGGCACCGAGTTGCGGATCAAACACGACATATTGCCAAGTTTAGGCCATGTGCCGCTGGCGAGCCTGAGCACCAAAAAGATCGAAGATTGGCTTCATGCGCTCGCCGCGAGGGAAAGGCATACTCGCGGCCGTGGTGGCCAGCCATCCCGTCCAGTGGCCACCAAACCTGACGACGCCGCCAGGAAAAGGCGGGCCAGCGCATCCCGAGCCTTTACGATTCTCAAAGCCGCTTTGAATCTCGCCTATCGCCAAGGATTGGTCGAAACCGATGCTCAATGGCGTCGCGTGGACAATTTCAAGGGTGTCAACAAGCCCAATATTCGTTGGTTTAGCGCCGAGGAAATCGCCAAACTGCTGGCGGTTGTGGATGGTGATTTCAAACCATTGTTCATTGCAGCATTGATGACGGGTTGCAGATACGGCGAATTGTGCCGGTTGAAAGTCAAAGATTTTGCGCATGGTTCTGTGTTCATCGAAAAGAGCAAGTCAGGAAAACCAAGACATGTCCGATTAACAGATGAAGGAAACGCTTTCTTTAAATCAATCGTCATTGGTCGTGATTGTGAAGCGTTGATGTTCACTTGCAATGGCCACGAATGGAAAAAAAGTGAACAGGCAAAGCCAATGAATGAGGCTTGCAAGGCCGCTGGTTTTGATGAACGCGGTTGGTTTCATTGTCTGCGGCACACACACGCATCCCATTGTCGAATGGCTGGGATGCCAATTTCGGTTCTGGCGGAACAATTAGGTCATTCCGATTCAAGAATAACGGAACGAAATTACGCACATTTAGGCGCAAACCATATCGCTGAAACTGTGAAAGCCTTTGGTCCTAAGTTTGCAATTGGTTGATCAAAGAAAGTGGTCAAAGAAAGTGGTCAATGACGAAAGAAAATGAAGTTAAATGGTGCTCTTGAATGGTGTTAATGGCTTTGAAAGTATCTGTTTGACAATATAAATTGCATTTTTTGATTTTTTAGCCATTTTTAGTCTTGACACGGCCCCTCTGCGCTACAATTGTCTATAGGTGCGAGGGGGCGTTTCAGGACATTTGAGAGCCATGCAAG
>DATBQC010000169.1:0-2271 GCA_036561065.1 Methylobacter sp.
ATTGAATGAAAAGAATGCTTATCAACGCTACGCAGCCAGAAGAACTGCGAGTCGCTTTGGTAGACGGTCAAAAACTGTATGATTTTGACATAGAAGTACCTTCGAAAGAACAAAAAAAGTCTAACATTTACAAAGGGATAATAACCCATGTAGAGCCCAGTTTAGAAGCCGCTTTTGTAAATTACGGCGCTGAAAAACACGGCTTTTTACCTTTCAAAGAAATCTCTCCGCTCTACCGTAATCCGCAAGATGGCGTCGAAAATGACGGCCGCCGTCCAGCCATCAAAGACCTGGTTAAAGAAGGTCAAGAAATCGTCGTTCAGATTGAAAAAGAAGAACGCGGCAACAAAGGCGCAGCTTTAACCACTTATATCAGCTTGGCCGGCACATATCTGGTATTGATGCCGAACAACCCTAAAGCGGGCGGTATTTCACGGCGCATAGAAGGCGAAACCCGCAGCGACCTGCGTGAAGTGATGGAAGTGCTTGAGATCCCTGAAAGCATGGGACTCATTGTTAGAACAGCCGGATGCGGCAAAAACGCCGAAGAGCTGCAATGGGATTTGAATTATCTGCTGCAACTTTGGGAAGCCATAGAGCGCTCTGCCGAAGAACATACCGCACCGTTCCTGGTCTTCCAGGAAAGCAACGTCATCATCAGAGCCTTGCGCGACCATTTGCGCGGCAATATCGACGAAATCCTGATCGACAACGAAGACTCCTTCAAACTGGTGCAAAACTTCTTAAAGCAAGTCATGCCGCATTTTTTGCCCAAGGCAAAACTGTATCAAGATGCTGTCCCCTTGTTTAACCGTTACCAGATCGAATCGCAAATCGAAGTGGCTTATGGCCGTGAAGTGTCCTTGCCGTCCGGCGGATCGTTGGTTATCGATCATACCGAAGCGCTGACCTCTATCGATATCAATTCGGCGCGCGCCACCAAAGGCAGCGACATTGAAGAAACCGCATTAAACACCAATCTGGAAGCGGCCGATGAAATTGCCCGCCAACTAAGGCTCCGCGATTTGGGCGGCTTGTTTGTGATCGACTTCATCGACATGATGTCCAATAAAAACCAGAAAACCGTTGAAAATCAACTTCGCGACGCGCTAAAAATCGACCGCGCCCGCATTCAGACCAGCCGCATCTCGCGTTTCGGCCTGCTGGAAATGTCCAGACAACGGATGCGTCCGTCGTTGGGCGATTCGACTCAACTGCCATGCCCGCGCTGCAAAGGCCAGGGTACAATTCGCAATGTAGAATCTGTCGCACTGTCCGTATTGCGTATTCTTGAAGAAGAAGCGATGAAAAAAGGCACGGAAAAAGTGATTGCCCACTTACCGATTGAGTGCGCGACTTTTCTGTTAAATGAGAAACGCAGCGCCATTGAGCACATCGAACATCGACTGAAAGTCGGCATCGTGATCCTGCCCAGCAAGCATTTGGAAACACCGGCTTACGACATTGAGCGCATCAAGGAAAAAGAGTCCGGCGACAGCAAAGCCAGTTACTTGCAAATAAAAGCCGAAGACATCACCATTCCTGAATTTGCCCAGCAAGTAAAACCGAGCGCTACCAAAGCGGCAGTTAAGGAATTCCTGCACGAATCGCCTGCACCGGTGCAAAACAAAAGCGAATCGGCCAGTCTGATCCAACGCTTCTGGCATAAGCTGGTAGGCTCCAGCACTGAAGCCAAAGCAAAGGCACCGGTAATACAAACTGCTGAAAGAACCAAACCTGCAGCAGACGAAAGCCAAGCAAACAGAAGCAAGGGTGCCAGACAAGGTCAGGAAAGAGGACGTAACCGTGGTCGTGGTCGTGGACAAGGACGCGATCAGAAGCCTGAACAAGTTCAAGCGTCTGAACAAGGACAAGCGCCCAAACAAAAACCGGAACAAGGCCAAGAAGCGCCCCGTCAAAACCGACCTCCTCGCGGCCAAGGCAGAAACGTAAAACGCAATCTCGACCCGACGAATGCGCCTATCGCAAGAACCGAACAGGTTAAAAGCGAAGTTGCCGCGGTTAGCGAGGCTATTTCAGCTGCCCCAGAACTGGCTTCTCCTGCTATAAACGGGGATCAGCCTAAAAGAAATAATGCCAGAAGAGGGCCAAACCGCAGAAGACCGCGCAATCCCAACTACAAAAGACCTGAAACAGATGGCGATTCAAATACTACGCATGACGCCGCGTCCAGCGTAAGCAACGACGAACCACGTCCTGCGGCACCCCGTTCTTATGACAATGCTTTTGCAGAAAGAGTGGAAAGAACCG
>DATBQC010000170.1:0-7907 GCA_036561065.1 Methylobacter sp.
TCGGCTTAAAGAATTTATACTAAAAAAATAATTAATAAGCCTAAGGTGGCGTGTGGAAAAGCGAACGTTTACAAATAGACTGGTGGTTCTCGATACTGAAACGACCGGATTAAATCCGCAGGAAGGGCACAGGATTATTGAGATAGGCTGCGTGGAGCTGGTTAACCGCCGGTTAACGGGCAAGCGCTTTCATGTCTATATTAATCCCGAGCGGATCATTGATGCCGGCGCTATTGAGGTTCACGGCATTACCAATCAGTTTTTGGAGGATAAGCCTGTTTTTGCGGGTATTGTTGATGATTTTATTGCGTTTATTCAAGGCGCTGAGTTGGTCATTCATAATGCGCCATTTGACGTTGGCTTTATTAATTATGAATTCTCGAAGCTGAAAAATCAGACCGGAACAGTCACCGATTACAGCAAGGTATTCGATACGCTGACCTATGCCAGGAAAAAACATCCGGGGCAGCGCAACAGTTTGGATGCATTATGTAAACGGTATAGCATCGATAACAGTCACCGGGATCTGCACGGTGCATTGCTGGATGCTGAGATTCTGGCCGATGTATTTTTGTTGATGACAGGAGGCCAGTCTTCGTTGCTTGATGAAGGGCAGGGCAGGCAGGAAGAGTCGGTTGTGGGTAGCGAGGTTAAATATTTGTCGGCGGATCGTCCCGCCTTAAAAGTCATACGTTGTACGGAAGATGAGCTTGACGCTCATCAACAGCGCCTGTCGGCTATCGAAAAAGCCGGTGGCGTGTGTATTTGGAATCAGTAAGTGTTGCGGGCGACCGGTAGGCCGCCCACAAAGTCGCAGTTTAATCTTCTGCTTTCGGTTTAGCGCGTCTGGATGTTGAACCTACTCTTTTCTTGCTCTTATCCACTTTTTTAGCACCATCGTCGTCGGCTTTGGCTGGTTTTTTAAAGCCATCATCTGATTTAGCTGGTTTTTTAGCGCCTTCGCCCATTTTGGATATATTGAGTTGCTGGCCGGCTACTCTGACTTTTTTCAATTCCTCAAACAATTCTTTTGGTATGCCTGCCGGTAATTCAACGGTGCTGTAGTCGTCCTGGATTCTGATGCGGGCGATATGGTCGCCGTCAATTCCCGATTCATTGGCGATGGCGCCGACGATATTGCCGGGTTTTACGCCGTGGTTGTGGCCGACTTCAATCCTGTAGGTTTCCATTTCAATATCCGCGCCGCCGAATGAGCGTTTGGGTTTGCGGTCTTTTTGCGGACGATCAGATCTATCTGATCGTGATGGACGGTCATCTCTGGATGGCCTGTCGTCGCGACTGTCTTTTGCTCTTTTAGGCAGGTTTTGCATTAACAGCGGGGTGTCGCCTTGAACCAGTTTTGCCAGTGCGGCGGCTATTTCCAACGCGGTTACATTATGTTCTTGCTGGTATTGTTCTATCAATTGGCTGAAAAAGCTCAGCTCTTCAGCACCCAGGGTGTCGGTAATGTTCTGTTTAAAACGGGAGATACGTTTATTGTTAATAACTTCTGTTGAAGGCAGGCCCATTTCTTCAACTTTTTGTTTGGTTGCTTTTTCAATATTGTTCAGCAGATTTCTTTCTCTGGGGGCAATAAATAAAATAGCATCGCCGGTGCGTCCCGCGCGTCCTGTTCTGCCGATACGGTGTACGTAAGATTCGGTGTCGTAAGGAATGTCGTAATTGACGACATGAGTGATGCGGTCTACATCCAGTCCCCTTGCGGCAACGTCGGTCGCGATCAAAATGTCCAGTTTGCCGCTCTTCAGGTTGGCAATGGCGCGTTCGCGTAATGCTTGAGACATATCGCCGTTAATTGCGGCGGCGGAATAACCGCGTGCTTCGAGTTTTTCTGCCAGTTCAACGGTTGCGGTTTTGGTTCTGACGAAGATAATCATACCGTCAAAGGTTTCTGCTTCCAGAATGCGGGTCAGTGCATCCAGCTTATGTACGCCACTGACTAGCCAATAGCGCTGGCGTATGTTTTCAGCGGATGTAGTGGTGACCTTAATGGTGACGTGTTCAGGCTCGTGCAGGTATTGCTGGGCGATTTTGCGGATAACCGTCGGCATGGTCGCAGAAAACAAGGCAATTTGTCTTTTTTTAGGAATTTGCTCAAGAATCCATTCCACATCATCAATAAAACCCATGCGCAGCATTTCATCGGCTTCATCAAGTACCAAATAGCCGAGTCCGCTCAGGTTTAGAGTGCCTTTGCGCATGTGGTCCATAACCCGGCCCGGTGTGCCGACCACCACATGTGCGCCGCGTTTTAGCTGGCGTAGTTGAGTCGTGTAGTCTTGTCCGCCGTAGATAGGCAGAACATGAAAACCTTTTAAATGCGCGGCATAACGTTGAAACGCTTCTGCCACCTGAATGGCCAGTTCGCGCGTTGGTGCAAGCACCAGCACTTGCGGGTCTTTTTGTTTGAGGTCAATACGCGACAGAATCGGTAGTGCGAACGCGGCGGTTTTGCCGGTTCCTGTTTGTGCTTGCCCCAGAACGTCTTTGCCTTGCAGTAGGAGCGGGATGGTTTGTGCTTGTATGGGTGAGGGTGTTTCATAACCGACATCATTCAGTGCTCTTAGCACCGGTTCAATCAGCGCTAAATCACGGAAAGAGGGTAATGTAGAAACATCATTGGACATGGATTTACCTGTTGTAGAGATAGAATGCGCGAAAGCGCGGAGAAATGTGTTTGTTTATCAGAGCATTATAACGCACTATATTAACATTTGCAGCAAAATTAACAGAGCGATGAGCTGGGTAATGAAAATTTGGGTTGATGCGGACGCGTGTCCGAATGTGATTAAAGATATTTTATATCGTGCGGCGGAACGAAAGCAGTTGCCGCTGACTCTGGTGGCCAATCATTTTTTAACCGTACCGCCATCCAAAGTCATCACGGCAGTGCAGGTCTCGGGCGGCTTTGATGTGGCTGATAATTACATCGTCAAGCACTTGCAGCAAGATGATCTGGTGATTACCGCCGACATTCCGCTGGCTGCCGAAGTCATAGCAAAAAACGCTCATGCCATTAATCCCCGAGGCGAGCTTTATACTAAAGAAAACATCAGGGAGCGATTGGCGATGCGGGATTTTATGGAGGAAATGCGCAGTGCAGGACAAGCATCGGGAGGGCCGCCGCCTCTTGGGCAGCGAGACAAGCAGGATTTCGCCAATGCGTTGGATCGGTTTTTGGCTAAATACCAGTAAAATTGCGTATCAGGCTGAGTTTTAGTTATTTGCTTGTTATAATGGCGGCAATTTTGTAACAGTATTAATTCTGATCGAGAGATTTCATGATTCAAGGTAGTATCGTCGCTTTAGTAACACCGATGGATGAACGCGGTGCGGTGGACAAGGAAAGCTTAAAAAGGCTGGTGGAGTTTCATATAGCGGAGGGTACAGACGCCCTGGTTGCTGTCGGCACCACAGGCGAGTCGGCGACGCTTGATGAGCATGAGCACTGCGATGTGATCAAGGCGATTGTTGATTATGTCGGCGGCAGAATACCGGTGATTGCCGGAACAGGCGCAAACTCGACGACCGAAGCGATCAACCTGACCTGCCTGGCCAAAGAAGCCGGGGCCGATGCCTGCCTGATTGTCACACCTTATTACAATAAGCCGACGCAGGAAGGCTTATACCTGCACCACAAAGCCATTAGCGATGCGGTCGATATTCCCCAAATTTTATACAATGTGCCGGGACGCACCGCTTGCGATATGTTGCCGAAAACCGTCGGCCGCCTGTCACATGTCAAAAATATCGTCGGCGTTAAAGAGGCGACCGGCGATTTGTCCAGAGTTAAAAAAATCCGCGATCTGACCGGCGACGATTTTGCCATCTATACCGGCGACGATGCCAGCAGTCGTGAGTTTTGTCTGCTCGGCGGCAACGGCAGTATTACCGTAACAGGCAATGTCGCGCCAAAACGGGTGCATGAAATGATTATGGCGGCGATGGCGGGCGACGCTGAAACCGCTTTAGCCATCGACAAAAAACTGGCCGCATTGCACGATAAGTTGTTTATCCAATCCAACCCGATTCCGGTTAAATGGGCGGTTGCGGAAATGGGCTTGATGGGTAAGGGCATACGTTTACCGTTGACCTGGTTGACTGAAGATTGCTTTGATGCGGTGCGTGACGCAATGCGTCAGGCCGAAGTTATTTAACTCGTAAGCTGGGACATGGTAGTGCGGAAAATGCAACCGTAGACACACGCCTCGTCCACTATCTACTTTCCACTACTCACAGATTATGAAAACTAAATTCAGGGCACTTATTATTGTTGCGGCGTTGGTTAACCTATCGGCTTGCAGTTATATAAAAAGTTTATTCCCAGACAAAGAAAAAGATTATCAGTTTACGACTGAAATCCCGCCGATGGTCTTGCCGACTGACCTTGCTGGCGGTTCAATCGGAGGCCTTCCTGCTGCTTCGGCTGCTGGAAAGGCCGATTCCGCGCCCGCCGCTCCTGTTACTGAAACGACCGATGCAGCGCCTGCCGCTGCCGCGCCTAAAACTGAAACAGCTCCAGAGATAGACCGGAAACTAATTCAGGTTGAGCTGGTTGACGCTGAGGAAGGAACCAAACGATTGCGTATCGGCGCGCCGTCAGCAAGAGCATGGCGCATGGTTGGCAAAGCATTAAGCCGAAAGTCTATTGAAGTGACCAATCGCAATCAGGAGGAGAAGCTGTTTAATGTCCAGTATGATCCGAACAAGCAGGAAGTGGAAGACGGGTCGATTATGGACGAGGTCAACTTTTTCCTCAAAGGATTTGAGCTCACTGAACAAGAGTATGTCCTTAAATTGGTAGAAAACAACCAGCAGACCGACGTTATTGTGATGGACAAAGAACAAAAACCGGTGAGTGACAAGACGAGTTTAAGCTTGTTGATGCTGCTGCATGACACTATTAAGTCCGATTTGGCAAAGTGAGATGAGGCAAAAGACGCAAGGCGAAGGGCGAAAAAACCGATCCTTAGCCTTTAGCCTTTAGCCTTTAGCCTTTAGCCTTTTACCTTTTTTATCTTTTATCTTTTTTACCCATGTTAAAAATCCCTGGAACATCCGCGCTTTCCGACTTTCGAATTAACAAACTGCTGGCTGAACTTCAGTCTATAGAACCCGCTATCAAGGCCGTTTCTGCGCGGTTTATTCACTTCGTGGATATTGAGCATGACTTGAGTGACGGTCAATCCGCGATCTTGAAACAGTTGCTGGCTTACGGTTCCACGCAAGCAGGCGCTGAAATTAGCGGGGCGCACTTACTGGTCGTGCCGCGCTCAGGCACGATTTCACCCTGGTCCAGCAAGGCGACCGAGATTGCCCAGCGCTGCGGTTTATCCGAAGTTAATCGTATCGAACGGGGTATTGAGTACACGCTGGATGGTTATACCTCGTCATCAGCATCGGTGAATGCGTTGTTGCATGACCGTATGACCCAAACCGTTTGGGACGGTGATGTCGAGCCTGAATTGTTTGCTCACCATCAGCCCAAACCGTTACTGAGTGTTGCGATTATCGAACAGGGTCGTGATGCGTTAGTTAGCGCCAATACCGAACTGGGTCTGGCTTTATCCGATGATGAAATCGATTATCTGACCGAGAGTTTTCAAGCCTTAGGCAGAAATCCGACCGATGTGGAATTGATGATGTTTGCCCAAGCCAATTCCGAACATTGCAGGCACAAGATTTTTAATGCCGACTGGACGATAGACGGCGTAGAGCAGGCGCAATCCCTGTTCAAGATGATCCGCAATACCGCTGCAAAAAGCCCGGAAGGCATTTTGTCGGCCTACAGCGATAACGCTTCGGTCATGGTCGGTTCAAATGCGCAGGTTTTTATCCGCAATCCCCAGACCGGCGAATACGGCTATGTCGAAGAAGACGCGCATTTGCTGATGAAGGTGGAAACGCACAATCACCCTACCGCCATTTCGCCTTATCCGGGAGCGGCAACAGGCTCCGGCGGCGAAATCCGCGACGAAGGTGCGACCGGTCGCGGCTCTGCGCCCAAAGCGGGTTTGACCGGTTTTTCCGTGTCGCATTTGAAAATCCCCGGTTTTTCCCAGCCTTGGGAAGCCGATAACGGCAAGCCGGAGCGCATCGCCTCGGCGCTGACCATCATGCTGGAAGGCCCGCTCGGCGGCGCGGCGTTTAACAACGAATTCGGCAGACCCAATCTGGCCGGGTATTTCCGCAGCTTCGAGCAAGCGGTTCCGGGCAAGGACAATGAATTTAGGGGCTATCACAAACCGATCATGATCGCCGGGGGGCTCGGAAATATCCGACCTATGCTGGTCGATAAACACCCGATTCCGGCCGGTTCGTTGATCATCATTCTGGGCGGGCCTGCGATGTTGATTGGCTTGGGCGGCAGCGCCGCTTCATCGCAAGCTTCCGGCGAAGGTTCCGAGGATCTGGATTTTGCCTCGGTGCAACGTGAAAATCCCGAAATGGAACGCCGCTGCCAGGAAGTCATCAACCATTGCAATGCGATGGGTAGCGACACGCCGATCGTGTCCATCCATGATATTGGCGCGGGCGGCTTGTCCAACGCGGTGCCGGAAATCATCCACGACTGCGACCGCGGCGGCCGCTTCGAATTGCGCAAGGTGCACAACGCCGATATAGGCATGTCGCCGATGCAAATCTGGTGCAACGAAGCGCAGGAACGTTATGTGGTTGCGATTAAACCGGAGTCGCTGGAATTGTTCAATGCTTTTTGCGAACGCGAACATTGTTTGTTTGCGGTCATCGGCGAGGCGACTGACGAAGAGCATTTAACGCTGAATGACGAGTTGCTGGGGGACAAGCCGGTCGATATTCCGATGTCGGTATTGTTCGGCAAATCGCCAAAGCTGCACCGTAATGTTGAGCATGTCCAACCCAATATCAAAGCGCTGGATGTTAGCGGCATTACGCTGGCCGAGGCGGTCAAGCGCGTCCTGGCATTCCCGGCCGTCGCCGACAAAAGTTTCTTGATCCATATCGGCGACCGTTCGGTAACTGGGTTGGTGGCTCGCGACCAAATGGTCGGCCCTTGGCAAACGCCGGTGGCCGATGTTGCGGTTACCGCAGTTGGCTTTCACTCTATGACCGGTGAGGCGATGGCAATGGGCGAGCGCTCACCGATTGCGGTTATCGACGCTCCGGCATCCGGCCGTATGGCGATAGGCGAGGCCATTACCAATATAGCCGCTGCCAGCATCGACTCGCTGAAAAAAATCAAACTATCCGCCAACTGGATGGCCGCAGCAGGGTACCAAGGCGAAGACGCGGCATTGTTCGATACCGTCAAAGCAGTGGGTATGGAGTTGTGTCCGGCACTGGGTATTGCGATACCGGTGGGCAAGGATTCCTTGTCGATGAAAACCGTGTGGAAAGACGGCGATGTCGAAAAAACCCTAACCGCACCATTGTCGTTGGTGATTACCGCATTTGCGCCGGTCGCCGATATTGGCCTTACCCTGACTCCGCAACTGCGCTGTGTGCAGGATGAGGACAGCGCCTTGATCCTGATTGATCTGGGTGCCGGTAAAAACCGTTTGGGCGGTTCGGTGCTGGCGCAAGTTTACAACCAGCTCGGCGATGACTGTCCTGACCTGGATGAAGCAAGTTTGTTGAAAGCTTTCTTTGATAGCATACAAATACTCAACTCTCAGGGCAAACTGCTGAGCTATCATGACCGTTCCGATGGCGGCTTGCTGGCGACAGTGGCGGAAATGATGTTCGCCAGTAGACTGGGTGTGACCCTGACGCTCGACAGTCTGGGCGAAGATGTGCTGGCCGCATTGTTTAATGAGGAGTTGGGCGCAGTCTTGCAAGTACGCCAAAGCGATTGCAAGGATGTCGTAGAGCTGTTGAAACAATCCGGTTTAATCGATTGCACGTAT
>DATBQC010000171.1:0-5715 GCA_036561065.1 Methylobacter sp.
AAGATGGCCATTATATATCCTGGCGCGTGATAACCTAGAAAAAATAATATTCTTGTCTTCAGGTTCAGGTAAAAAACCAGAAGAGCGGATCCAAGCAATATCATTCACTTGGCAGACCTTTCACCTTCATTAGGAAAATTATATCGCCCATTCTCTCCATGATATATGCGAGCTCGCGCATCATATGCCCGGCCTGCATCCTCTATACTAGTATATCTACCGATATATTCATATGTTCCATTGTGATATATTTTTGCGAGAAAATGACCAGAACTAAGACCTGTAACACCTTTCATCCCATGATCTGCCCGAGCACGGGTATTCATATAATTATCAGAATTATTCGTGATATAGATATTAGAACGACGTAAATTCAACCCATTACCATCACAATGACCGACATGCCTCGTGTCGTCTTTATGCAAGCCAAAGAGGAGCCTATGCATGCGCACTTGAGATCCATAAACATCCACTTCCTCTGGCGTAGAACATCGACATGCATACCAGACTCCATTACTCTCCTTTGCGTGCCATTTCCTACCCCCGCTCAGCACTATGGCCAAATCAGAATTATCAACAATGGCGTATTTACCAAGAGTTAGTGATATATATGTAGTATTTGCAATCGGGGGACGGGGGATTTCCTCACAGAGGCGAACATATTCCACACGGCACTTATCATCACAGAATTTTGAGAACCCAGGAATAGTAGAACTACACTGAAGACATGACCTAAAATCTCGAGAGCCATCAATGAGGCAATCCTGACTACAATAGTCAAGTCCGCTCGGGCCTCTAAATTGGCCAGAACATTCAATACAGATTCTATCTTCTTCTGGACGAATAGCACTTTGTTCAGATTCCAACGGAAAGTTGAACCGTCCGAAGGACCGATGTAATCCACGACATCGCACATCATACTGTTCAGCTGCGATTATCTCATCGTCAAAATACCCGATGAACTCATAAACATCTCCATGTCCAACCCTTACTGACCATTTTTTGGCGCGGAAATTCCAAGAAACACCCTTATAACGAGAAGTCTTGCCTGAAGATACTCTGTCACATTGATTCTCTCTCCGTGTACCAATACGAAGATTCTTGCGAACGTTATAGAGAGTCCCACCAGGACCATGGATGGCTTCAAGGCCGGATCCCTTCTTTATTCCTAAAATCGCAGCATGCATATATTCACAAGTCTTGCTGTTCTTAGCATAATAAATAGGGGTGGATCCGCCATTTCTAACATTAACAGCCACCCAATTATGTTTTGATAACCACTCATAATCAAATTCATCAACGATAGCCCATTGGCCCTGGCTTAGAGGAATGGCTTTTTCACCTTCCAATAATGCAGGGGGTACCAACTCAGATTTAAGTTGAATTAAATGCTGGGAATAACATTTTGGACAGCAATACCTTGACTTCTTAGTCTTACTGGCGAAATTTTGGCATCCAGGACGAGCGCATTTAATATCAGGCTTGATTTTTCTTTTTAAAATATACGAACATGCAAGTGAGCAAGATTTCCTGCCCTTCATAAGTTCTTTGCCACATCCAGGAGCACGGCATATTCCATCCATATGCTAAATGAATCATGTTTAAGAGCTTTTGTCAAGCTTGTTCAAATATTTTAAATTAATTATCTTATATAAGATAATTAATTTATCATTCGGCAATCGAAATTATTTGTGCATCCCCTCGATCCTTAAACTGGGGAAGGCTTACTTCATGTAATATATTAAACCGCTTGTCCGAAATGGCGTAAAAAACGAGATAATATCTAGAGTATATCGATTCAGTCCGCAAATTTAAGTCATTCAGCTTTTTGGCGAATTCATCAGGATTAGAAGTAGATTCTAATCCATTCACCATTGCCTTGGAGGCGATCTCTTGGGCTATGAGTTCCTTGATACGGGATAAAGCCCGAAAGAATCGATGGCGAACACGCCCTTGAGTCAGGCTCATTTCTTTGGCAATAGCAGATTGACACGTGGTTTCATACATGCGCCACAAAATTTCCATATCCTGAGGTGAAAACCATGAACCAAGATCGCGCTTAAAATCATCCTCATCCAATTCTGGAATAGTGCGAAGAAATTGAATGCGTTTAATGCCGCGATGGAGCCTATATGAAACAGCTGCTTGGGTGATACCGAATAATCGAGCAATTTGCTCTTGTTTCATCTCATCCCTATAATAAAGGACGATCAAATCTTTCTCTCGAATGGGAATACGATGGAGATAGGGCTGAACAGCAGAAAACTGCGGTTTGACGCCCTCTTTGAGAAGATCTTCTTCCGGAGATGGGACTAAATCCCTATCTATCATTTCCTCGATATTGACATCCAAAATACTATCAACACCGAGGCGATCACTATTACTAAAACGAGAAGAAATATCAGACGGATCTGACACAACTAAATGAGACATTGACAACTCCAGCGTGCGCGGAAATGAAACCGCGGAAGTGTATGTCTTTGTCTCTATCTACATACAAGCTAGAAGCTTGTCTGCTGATGTGTGTGTACGTCTACGTATAGCTGGAGCTCCCAAAGGAGTGCCTGAAATTAACATTACCGTCAGAGATCGCGCAGAAATTCAGGAATTAAATCAAAGCCTGCATCGGATGTCCGGATACTGCCAGGTTTGACAGTCTGGAAAACATGTGACATAATGGTACGAATGGAGAGGTCATCTCTCAGTATTTGTTGAGCAAGAAGATGATTCACAATATTAGATATAGTGCATGCATCAGTATTGATCGTATCAATTAAACCAATTAGATCAAAATTAATCTTGATCCGATTCATCGATTCAATAGCATTTTTCTTTTCAATTTTAGAAAAGCCAGGAAGTCCAGTCGAATATAGGGCCTCAACATTCTGATGATGACATAGGGGGGCGGCCACTTTCTTGCGGAGTCGTGATATACCAACAATCCCATCAGAAGGATCGCCAGTGAGAGCTTTAAACATACGCACGTTTGCAGGAGGAACGCATACGTTATAAAGCTTCATCATGTGCTCTATAGCTCTTTCAGAATCAAAGAATCTATTACCGCTCACACCCGGTCTATAAAGAACAATCTTCTCATCAATTGAAAGCAATTGATATAAATCTTTATCAGATGAAATAATAACATTCACGTCTTCAGTATGTGCCCGAACAAAACTGGCTATTAAATCATCAGCTTCTTCCTCATTATGTTGGCATATATCCATCCCAAACAATTTCAAAATATGTACAAGGACTTCGAGTGGATTGTGAGCAATGAATCCGTCGGATAAAACGATATCATTGTGAATTTTCCAAGAGCGGCCTGACGCCTTATTTCCATCTTCTTGCTTATATGTCGGATCAATGGATAGGCGCCGAGTTGGCTTACCGTCTAGAAAAAATATGAATCGAGAAGGATTGGATATGGAAGGAATCCAATCAGAAAGCATATCTAAGACCCCAAAGATGACTCCAGTAGGATAACCAGAAGCAGATACGAATTGTTCTTCAGGAAGTCTATTAGTTAAGTATACTGCTTGAGCTCTATGTAATAGATTATCACCATCTATGAGAACATTTCTTTCCATTTAATCAGTAGTAGCAGTTACTTTTTCAATGCAAGTATTTGGGAATTCCATCATCAGAGGCTTCGAATCAAGCTGATTAATGTGGATTTGGATCTTATCACTATCCTCGTACACTAGAGAAACGGTCCCACGAAGATTGCGATAGAAACCTTGTGTCACCATAACGGGATCTCCAACAGAAAAAGGTTTCTTCTTAAGCGCATCCATCCCACTGCGCACGGGATTCAGATCCTTATCTTCAATTAAGGAATACTTAGGGCCGGAGTGTCTGGATCCAGGACCACAAAGGACTTCACGGAAGTAAGCAGTCTCACGAAGCCTCAAATAATTTACACCAACAACATATTCGATAAATACATACCCATCCATATAAAATGTGGTAAAAGTAGCTTCAATGCCTGATTGAGATATGGCGGGGACAAACACCTCTAGAGGACGACCAAGCAATTTCTTGACTGCAGCGGCAAAGATATTAACTTGCTTCTCTTTCTCCCCAAGAGATGTGAGTTCGACGGCAACCCATTTCCTCGGTTCAGAAATAGAACTAGGCGCCGGGGGAAGATCGACGCTTCTGGAAGACGGTTGCGAATTCTTTTTCCGAAATTGGGACACGGTTTGAATCTAACTCTACGGAAGAAAAAACCGGTTCCTTTCCAATAGCGGAAAAAGCCATAGATCGGACGTTATTATCAAGAGTAGTTAGCACTTCATCAGGAGTGAATTTAATACCATCGATTTCAACAGGGGCCGGGGCCGGAGCAGGAGCAGGAGCAGGAGCAGGAGCAGGAGCAGGAGCAGGAGCAGGAGCAGGAGCAGGAGCAGGAGCAGGAGCAGGAGCAGGAGCAGGAGCAGGCTTCGCCTCTGGCGACACGGAAGATGGTTCTAACGGTTCCGCACCACCATGACCATTAGAACAACTAAAACCGCTGGAAGTAAGCCTCTGAGGCTCTCGGCATACAGAGCATAAATGACCAGTTAGAGGATATGATTCGAATGGTATATCAAGATGAATTGATGGTTTTATGGCGCCTGCAGAGACATCTGCATGAGCAACAAATAATGCAGGAGAGGTTATCGGATGTGGCAGTGATAAATTTGATGGATGACCACTAAGTACATGTAATAAAATATCACATGTATTAGGTTTCTCAAGCATACTTAGTTCTTTAGCAGTATCTATCCATCCAGCTCGGCGAGCCTCAAAAAAATGCAAAGCAACAGGATATGCAATGGGCATCCCTATACTAGAACGAATGATACAATGGATAGCAACGATAATAGAATCGCGAATCCAAGTGGGCGACTCAATACCACATAGTTTATCAAAAGCAAGAATAGCTTGCTTTGGATCCGTATCAATATGAGTCAGAAATAAATCAATTAAAGTATGGCTTTCCGAGCGGTATAACAAACTAACAGATTCATTAGTAATCTCGCCAAGAGAAGCCACAGATCCAAGCGTCAAAATAGCAGAGCGAACAGATGAATTTAATTTCACGATAGAGGATAGTGCGGGCAGAGAATATCCGATATTCTCTGCCGCACAAATTTCTTGCAAGCGAGAAATGATTTCAGATTCAGTGGGCAGACGAATAGTGTATTCTTCCACCCTGTCTCTTATCGGTCCCTGGATTTTATGAGGCTCCGTAGTACATAAAATAACATGAATTGTCCGATTCTCTATATTCTTCAATAATGCATCTTGTGCTTGTTTTGTCAGGCGCTGTGCTTCGTCAATAATATATGTACGAATATCTCTACCGTCCAAAGGAGCAAAATCAACTTGCTCAACTATGGAACGCATTTTATCGACGGTTCCTTGGGAAGCAGCGTCTAACTCTTCAACACTAGGGCAAACTTCGTTTGCAACAGAACGACAATTATCACACACTCCGCATGGATCGCCGTCTTCGAGAGAAGAACATACTAGTGATTTGGCAACTATCCTGGCTAGGGTAGTTTTACCACACCCTCTCGGTCCTCCAAACATCATTGATTGATGCGTAAGAGTCCCTGCCCTACTGCGTAATAGTAATAAATTCAAGACCCCCTTATTCCCTAAAACGTCGCGGAACCGAAGGGGTCGATATCTCAGGTCTAATTTCTGCTCTGATGTTGTCATTTATTG
>DATBQC010000172.1:0-16325 GCA_036561065.1 Methylobacter sp.
CAAATCAGGGGCAATAATACGCAGAGCCTAAACCTTGTAGCGTGGAGATAAGCAGTTCAGTGCATTTACAATATACCTTCACCCTTGAGCAATCTGCACGTCATGTTTTATATACTGCCAATACAGTATGAAACAGTGTGGACAACGATACGAACACCGTCCAGCTTGAATTTTAAAAATGAAATCCATACCCGATAAAAACATTTTAATCTTTCTATTGACCGCCGTCGGGCTGATCGTTTTTCCGCATGTCCAGCACATCCCGGCAACGGTGTTCGGCTTTTTTTGCCTATTGCTGGGTTGGCGATTTATCGGTATCTGGAAACAAAACTGGCTGCCGGGCATGCCGGTTATTTTGTTGCTGGTTGCCTTCGGAATTGTGCTGCTGTATAGCCGGCATCAAGGCCTGTTAGGGCGTGATGCCGGAACCAATCTGTTTATTACCGCGTTGGGACTTAAATTACTGGAAATTAAAAACGAGCGCGACCTTTACCTGGTTACTTTCCTAGCGTTTATCGTCGCCGCTTCCCAGTTTTTATATGAACAAAGCATACTGATGGCGGCTTATATCCTACTGGTTTGTTGTGTACTGTTGGCGACGCTGGTTTATATCAATAGCCGTAAGGCACAAACACTCGCGGCATTCAAAACAGCGGCCATTATCACCGCACAGGCGCTGCCGATTGCGGTGGCTTTGTTTATTTTATTCCCCCGCGTTGAAGCGCCAAAATGGATGCTGTTTAACGATCCTCATCAAGCCAGGGCAGGATTAAGCGACAGCATGGAACCCGGTTCCATCAGCGATCTTGGCATGTCTGACGAACTGGTGTTTCGGGTAAAATTTGCCGGAGCCATTCTGCCGCCAGCCCAACGCTATTGGCGCGGTCCGGTTCTGTCATATACCGACGGCAAACGCTGGACTCAAACGGCTTTCAAAAAGTCTTTGGGCAGACCTGTTGTTACCGGTACGCCCTATCAATACACGATCCTGATGGAACCGCAGGATAAAAACTGGGTTTTTGCGTTGGACATGCCCATGGAATTTGCCTCGCCTTTAACCCAGAATGCCGGCTACCAACTTATTACATTGGAAAGTCCCGATAAACGCGCAGAATATCAAGTGACTTCCTATCCCGACTACAATACCGGCTCGATCGACCCTGGTGAATACGCCGTCGCAACACAGCTGCCCGCCAAACCGTCAGATAAAATCAAGCAACTGGTCAGTCAGCTACAGGGCTTTGACAGCCCTCCCGACAATTTTATCGAGCAGTTGTTAAACCATTTCAGGGTAGAAGACTTTCATTACACCTTGACCCCGCCGGTCATGGAAGAAAATCCGATAGAAAACTTCCTATTTAAAACCCGATACGGGTTTTGCAGTCATTACGCCTCCGCTTTCGTGTACTTAATGCGTGTCGCTCATATTCCTGCTCGCGTCGTGACCGGCTACCAAGGCGGGGAGCTGAACAAAGCCGGCAATTTCCTGGAAATAAGACAAGCCGATGCTCATGCTTGGGCGGAAGTCTGGCTGGAGAAGCGGGGTTGGGTTCGGGTTGACCCGACTGCGGCCATCGCACCGGAAAGAATCGAGCGGGAGATGACTCCAAACAGTCAAACTTTCGGCGGCATTGCAGCGGCCAATATGCCGGCCTACAATTGGCTAAGACAGGCACGCCAGCTATGGGGCAACATCGATTACAACTGGCAACGCTGGGTCATCAATTACGATAACAAGAGCCAGTCCAGCTTCCTGTCGTCATTCGGCATCAACGATCTCAAAACCATGATGTACTGGATGATCGCCGTCATAGCATCGATAACCGCCGTGCTTTGCTGGTTTCTGCTGTATCAAAAACAAAATGCCGCCGATAAAGTGCTGCTGATCTATAACCGGTTTTGCAAAAAACTTGCCAAGCACGGCCTGGTCAGAAGCGCGGGGGAAGGCGTTAAAGATTTTGCCGAACGGGTCAAAACAAAACTGCCCGAGCAGGCGGCAGACATTGACCAAATCACCTCCGTATTTATCAAACTGCGTTACGGGCGGGCCGCAACCGGCGATGATTTACAGCAACTCAAGATGCTGGTGGGTTTATTCAGAGGTTGATTGCGATGTATTAATTAAGGCCGATCCAAGATTTATTCGTGCAGGATCAAACCAGCTGCCTCCTGAAGATCGGGCGTATCAAAACCCTCGGTGAACCAGCCATAAACATCCTCTAGCAAACGCTGACCATCCTCTTGCTTGCCTTGCTGTTGCCATAACCGAGCCATGCTGATCGCCGCCCGCAGTTCCAGTGATTTTGCCTGTTGCTTATGGCTGACGATAAGCGCCTGCTCGAAACAGGCTTCGGCGTCTTCCATATTGGCTGGCGAAAGCGCCAGTAGGCATTCGCCCTTGAGCCGGTAAATCTCACTTTCTAAAAAACGGTCGTCCTTCGCATTGATGACATCGAGCGTCTGGTGCATCACCGACAGCGATTCCTCTAACTGTCCAGAATACATATAAGCCTCGCCCAGCATACCAAGAAAGTAAGCCTCAATCCCGCTCATTGCGGCGCGAACGATGCTAACGACTTGCCGTATATGCGAAATCCCGGTCAGTTGCCTCTGCATGGACAATGCCCAGCCATGGAAAGCCGTACCCGATAACAACCAGACCGGGAATCCGTGCTGATTGGCCAGCATCATTGTTTTCTCTGCTAGTTGGCGTGTTGTCTCAATTTGCCTCATCCAGCGACCCAGTGCCAAGCTGTGAGTTTTTGCATAGCACAGACTGTAGGGATGATTGACCTGGCACGCCAAGGCCAGCGTCTGCTCGCTGATCGCACGTGCCTGATTGGAGAAACCCAAGAGCCACAGTACCCACGCCAATTGGGAACCGCACAACACGCAGATGTTTTCGCCGAATTCACTGACCATGGTTTCGTGGTGCGATGACTGATAAAGCGCCATGGATCGTTCCTGATGGAGACGCGCTTTTTCGAGTTGCCCTGTCCAGAGCAGGCTGTTGCCCATGGCGTAAAGTGCTTGCTGTAGTTGCAGCGGTTCGTTGTTTTGTTCCGCCAAGAGCAGCAATTTTTCTGCGAGTTCGAGAGCGTGCAAATGACCGATGCGCGAGCTTGAACTCAGCCACATACCCCACAAAGCTTGATATAAACAGGCGCTATCTCTTAAGTCCTCGGCCAATTCCATTGCTCGGGTGTATGCTGCGTCCGCTTCAACGGAGCCATATCCCTTTGTGGTGCTCAGCGTGGTGCCGAGGTTAATACGTAAGGTAAATTCCAACGAGTCGCGTTCTTTATCGGGCGGCAGCGTCATCAAGCCTTGCAGGCCGTTGTTAAAGTGCTCAATCGCTTCCGTGTTGGCTGAGTTCTGGGCGGCGCGTTGCCCGGCTTTAATCCAATATTCTATGGATGGCCGTGTTTCTCCGCCAGAGGCCAAATGTTGCGCCAATAGTTCTGGCTGGGTGGTGACCACATCGGGGAAGTCGCTGTGCAATATGTGCGCGATACGTTGATGCGCGACCTGCCTCGCCGCCTTGGTTTGGGATTGATAGGCCGCCTCCTGAATTAAGGCGTGCTTGAATTGACGGGTGGTTTTGTTCACCTTCAAGATCAATCCGGCATCCTGCAATGCATCCAAAGCTTGGTTCAACGCATCCGGGTTGCTGGGGTAAATCTTGTGCAGCAGAGCCAGATCGAACTCGCGACCAACGGTGGAAGCCAGCTGCGCGGCCAGTTTCGCCTCACCTAGCATATCCATACGCGCCGCCAGCAGATCATGCAGCGTGGCGGGAATACATTCCTGACTATCCAGAGATGCAAGCTTCGCCATCTCCTCGACAAACAGCGGCACCCCATCGGCTCGATCCACTATGAGACGTACGGTTTCCGGCGGAATATCCCCGCTTATCGAAGCAATCATTTCCGTCACCGCCGCCTCGGAAAGCGGCGCAATCGCCAGCCTTAATGCGAGCTCTTCCGGCCAAGGCGGAACAAACTCGGGCCTAGCCGTGAATGCCGGGAATATAGCCCCGCCGGATTGTTTTTCAACCAGCAGGGTCAAAAATTCCAGGGTAGAAGAATCGATCCAGTGCATGTCTTCCACGACCAGCAGCACCGGCTGCTTTAGAGAAAGCGCCTCCAGCGTAGCCAGCAGAATCGCACAGGTCAGTTCCTTTTGTTTTTGCGGCGATAAATCGGAGGGCGGCTGATCGTCAAGATCCAGGGAAAGCAGCTGAGTCAGCATCGGAACCGCATCATGCATGGCTTCGGGATAATGCGTTTTGACATACGCGACCACTTTGCCGAATTTTATCTCGGGCGTATCATCGTGATCGCTACCGATAACAGCTTCGAACATCGCAATCAGCGGATGGAAAGGCGACTGGCTAAACTCAGGGAAACAGCGTAATTCGCGAATCGTGTGCGACCTATCAGCCAATCGCTGTTTGATGGCGTGCAGCAAGCGTGACTTGCCCAAGCCTGCCTCGCCTTGAATTAGCACAACTCGGCGCACGCCTTGCGCGGCTTGTTCCCAGAACGCCATCAGCGTGGCGATTTCATCCAGGCGTCCGACCAACGGAGTTAGCAGCGCCGCCGCATCTAGGCGAGTGCGTGCGCCGCTTTCCTGTACCACCTTGAATATTTCCAGAGACTGTGCGATGTCCGGTATAGATTGAGCGCCCAGGCGGATGCAGTTGAAATAGCCTGCCACTATGCCATGCGTCTGTTGGCTGATCGCCACCTCGCCGTAGCCGACACTCTGGCGACACTGGATAGCAAGCTTTGAAGTTCTTCCGGCTGCGTCAGGCATAGCTGCGTCGCCGCTGGTGATAATAAGCCCGGTATGAACGGCGGCGCGAATCTCAATGCCATCGGCAGCTACACGGGTAACCGCCAGTGCCGCCTGCACGGCGCGGCGGGCAGCGTGCTCATCAGCTTGTGGATAACCGAAATAAGCCAGCAAGCCGCCGCCATGGGTTTGCACGATATGCCCTGAAAACTGCCGGATAATGTCCACGCAACAGGCTTGGGGCGCAGATAGCCGCTCCATCGCCTCATCGGGATCGTCAATCGCAGCCAGATTCAACTCGCAATACAGCACGGTTACTTGTCGCCGCTCAGCGGGTAATTGACGACTGGCTTCATGCGAGCCGACCATTCCTTTAACACCGTTCGTCCTGAGCTTGTCGAAGGACTCCTGCCGAAATTCGCCGCTACGGATACGTTCAAGCAACTGCCGGGTTTTCTCGCAGGGTAATGCGCCCAACTCATTTTTTAGCAGACGGCAGCAAACTTCGTACTGGCCGATGGCTGCGCTGGTCTGTCCATTTAACGCGTAAAGGAGCATGGCCCGGCGGTGGGCATCCTCATCCCACGGTTCCAGTTCTATATAGCGTAAATCGAACAGCAGCGCCTTGCTGTAGTCGCCCAACTGCGCGCAACGGTCAGAGAGCAGTTCCAGCAAAGCCAAGGCACGGCGGTGCAGATTTTCTCGTTGCATCTGAATCCAGCCCTCAAAATCAGGACTGTCAGGCAAGGATAGGCCTGCCAAAAATTCGCCCCGATAGAGGGCCATGATTCTCTCAGCATCTAAAACCTCAGTTCCCTGCGAAACAGCCGTCTGCCCGGCAAAATCCAGCACATCGACATAGGCATTCGGAATGAAACGGAGGGTGTGCTTGCTGGATGAGAACAACGTTATACCGCTTGGCAACTCCAGCACCCGGCGTAAATTCGACAAAGTCCGGCGCAGATTGTCCCGAGCCGCAATAGGCTCATAGTCGCCCCATAGCAGCTCGGCCAACATTCCCCGGTTGTGATCCTGCTCCCGCTCCACGGCGAGATAGGCAAGCAATGCGCGCATCTTGTTGTAAGAAAAACCGTCAACCGAATGCCCATCCAGACTGGCCTCGAAACCGCCCAGCAACATTATCTTGAGCTTGTGATCGGGAGGAGAGGGCATTGGACGATTCATGGACGATGGCTTGATATGATTTGTCGTTATACCACTGATTGTGTGTAATTTAAAACTTACCCCCATTAAGGGGGGGGCGATTCTAACTGCTGTGGTTATGCGGGCTCCCAAGCTTCAGCTTGGGAGCCCAGTCTTGGAAGCTCCAGCTTCCTGTCCCATGAAGCTGGAGCTTCGCCTACCCTAGGCGGGGCAACATGCCCCGTCCGGCATGGGAGCGTAATCGAATACAACGAAGCGGCAAATGTCGGGTTACGGCTAGCGCCTAACCCGACCTATATATTGTTAAATAAGGCAACACCATGAAACGCCACGCATCGATGATTTGCATCTACCGCCCCATCTGGAACCACAGCAAACACTTTCGCATGAAAGCGATTATGGTTGTGGCCGCGTTAGGGTTACCGATTCTTCCGGCGTATGCGGGGGCGCTAGACGGAGGAACGGCCACGGGTACCGGTGCGGTGGCTGTGGGGCCGTCGAGCACGGCCTCGAACATTGATGCCGTTGCGGTGGGGCCGTCGAGCACGGCCTCAGGCATTAATGCCGTTGCGGTGGGACGGCAGAGTGTGGCAAGCGGTTCCATCAGCGTGGCTATTGGAGCATTCAGCCAGGCTACAGCTTCCCTAAGCACGGCCATTGGCGAATCCAGCAGTGCCTCGGGAATAAATAGTACGGCTGTCGGGGTCGGTAGCAGTGCCTCTGGCAATAACTCGGTAGCCCTCGGGGCTGGCAGTACCGATGGCAGTGCCAGTAATGTGGTTTCGGTTGGTTCTGCCTCACAAACCCGCAGCATTATTAATGTCACGGCCGGAAACATCGCATCAGGGAGTACGGATGCGGTGAATGGTGGTCAACTTTATACTACCAACCAAAATGTTGCTACCGCACAAACCGCCGCCAATAATGCCTCGATAGCCGCCGCCGCAGCTCAAATCGATGCTAATACAGGCATCGCCAACGCAGCCACGGCACAGACCGCTGCAAATGCTGCCCAAACTACGGCAACCGCATCGGGTACGGCTGCCGGTGCCGCGCAAACCACCGCCAATACTGCCCTGACTAATGCCGCGACAGCCAATACCAATGCCGGTGCCGCTCAAACCAGCGCCAATACTGCCCTGACTAATGCCGCCACAGCCAATACCAATGCCGGTGCCGCTCAAACCACCGCCAATACTGCGCTGACTAATGCCGCGACAGCCAATACCAATGCCGGCACAGCTCAAACCACCGCCAACACTGCCCTGACTACTGCCGCCACAGCCAATACCAATGCCGACGCAGCTCAAACCGCCGCCAGCACTGCCCTGACTACTGCCGCCACAGCTCAGACGACAGCTAACACAGCCATTTCCAACTTCACTAGCGGTACGGTCAATGCGAGCCTTGCCTCAGCCAATCTCAACCGCGGCGGCGTCACCAACGCAGGCCAGATTTCAGGTGTGACGGCAGCAACAACCGCCGATCAGGCAGTCAACTTCGCCCAGTTACAGGCCGTCATGACGCAGTTGGTTCAAAGTGGCGTCTGCAAAATCAATGGTAGCAATGTCAGCTGCGGTGCAACCGCTTCTGGGGCTGTACAGGTCGGGTCTGGGGCAACCGTCGCTTCTGGTGCAACCAACGCGGTGGCGATTGGCAATAACGCTAATGCGAAATCATCTGGCAGCATTGCCTTGGGGGATGGGGCTACAGCCGTAAAGTCCAACTCGGTGGCCATTGGCGCTGGTGCAACCGCACTATCTTCTGTTGCAGTGGGAACAGGCGCGCAAGCCATCAATACCAACACCACGGCATTGGGTGACAATGCGGTGGCATCTGGACAATATGCGGTTGCTGTTGGCAATAACGCCGTAGCCAGTCATACCAATTCAGTCGCAATTGGCAATGGTTCAACCACATCCACAGCGAATACTGTTTCGGTGGGATCGGCTGGCAACGAGCGGCGAATTACCAATGTGGCAGCAGGCGTTGATGCTACTGATGCCGTCAACATGAGCCAACTTAATGCTGCATTGAACGGGAACGGGCCGGGATCGGGAGCCTTGGCCGCTGCTAATACCTATACAGACCAGCAGATAAAACAACTGAAAAGCCAAGCCAACAGTGGTATTGCCCAAGCGGCGGCGATTGTTCCATTAGCCCCTTCTGGCGCGGGTGATACTACGGTCAATGTGGGCTTTGCAAGTTATGGCGGCGAGCAGGCCGGTGGTATAGCCCTAGCGCATCAGGTGGGCGAGCGATTTAACCTCAATGCAGGGCTTGGTTTTTCTGGGAATAGTAGTACGAATCTCGTGAGAGTTGGCGCGGGTTTTCACTTTTAAATGCGCGATGCAGCGCCTTTACCTGACAGTTTTAGGTGCTACAAGAACGGTCAATATTGACTATGGGCTTCACTTCATGGTGTCCACATACTTCAGTCAATAAAGAAACGCTTGCTGCGCTGATTAAGTCCTTCGACAGGCTCGTGACGAACGGTAAATTGTTGATTCAGTTCGCTGTGATCTTGTCGAGCCATAAATGGAATCAACTTGCTTAGTGCTTCCCTCGAACAATACATAAAATCTGGCTTTGTTATTAAAGAAAAATCGGGAAAAACGGTTAAAAACACCATTTACTGGACTGTCCCAAGTGGCTATTTTTGAAAAAAATCAGCTTGTCTGGCAACGGCGGCTGGAATACGGTTTGTTCAGCGCCTCCCTAACACTTCCTCTTATACACGAGCCTTCAGCATTGTGGACGGCGTATATTCCTATAACGAACCATATTCCGATGAAGTGCGTAGGGTTAATCAATGCAGCCTCGGCTGGGTTGCTTTGCGACAGGGCGCGGCAGCTGTGCCGCTACCCAACACGCTCCACATCAAACACCGTGCCGCGTACCGCGATGACTTTTACTTTGGTGGAAATATCGCAATCTTCGCCGTGAACTTTCCAGATGGAATCGTCTACTTTGATTTTGCCCTCGCCGTTTTCTATCGGTTTGTATAGGCTAAAGATCCTGCCGATGTATTGAGCGCCGCGCTTGTTCAACAACGGATGGTCCGTTGCGACAGTGTGTTTTTTGCCGTAAAGCTTCCACGCGGTGATCGCAGCAACAGACAATACGGAAAAAATCAATATCTGCAAGTCGATGCCGATTGCAGGTATCATCAATAACAGACATCCGGTTACAAAGCCTGACGCCGCCATCCACAGGAAGAAAAAGCCGGGGGCCAGCAGCTCTACTACCAACAGGACGAGAGCTAATACCCACCAGTTCCAGAATACAATCTCTAGATCAGCCATGTCAGATCTTTTTGGTCATGGCTTCTTTGGCCAGTTCGCCAATGCCGCCGAGCGCGCCAATCACGCTAGACGAATCCAGCGGCATGAAAACCAGTTTGCTGTTGCCTGAAGCTCCTATATCTTTTAATGCCTCAATGTATTTTTGCGCAACAAAATAGTTAATGGCCTGGACGTCGCCTTTACTGATTGCCTCTGAGACCATTAACGTCGCTTTGGCTTCGGCTTGCGCCAAGCGTTCGCGGGCATCGGCATCGCGATAAGATGCTTCTTTACGGCCTTCCGCTTCCAGAATGGCCGCCTGTTGCGCACCTTCTGCGCGTAAAATTTCGGATTGCCTTAAACCTTCGGCTTCAAGAATCGATGCGCGTTTCAAGCGCTCGGCTTTCATTTGCCGGCCCATCGCTTCGACCAAGTCTTTGGGTGGAGCAATGTCTTTTATCTCAATACGAGTGACTTTAATGCCCCATGGTGTCGTGGCATCGTCTACGACGGACAGTAGTCTTGCATTAATGTCATCCCGGCGGGACAGCAACTCATCCAGATCCATCGAGCCCATGACGGTACGAATATTGGTCATCACCAGATTCAGGATGGCCCAACCCAGCTGGCTGACCTCATAAGCGGCTTTGGGTGCATCCATGACTTGATAGAAAATCACCCCGTCCACGGTGACCATGGCGTTATCCTTGGTGATGACTTCCTGCGAAGGCACATCCATTACCTGTTCCATCATCACCATCTTTTTGCCGATGCGATCAATAATCGGCACGATAATATTCAAGCCCGGCGTCAGCGTGTTGGTGTATTTGCCGAAGCGTTCGACCGTGTATTCCATGCCCTGAGGAACCGACTTGACGCTCATAAACACCATCAAGACAGCGAAAACCAATAAAGCTAAAGCAAAACCACCCATAGAACCTCCTGATTGTTTGACACGGGATGTGTCGGATTTCAAGTGACTGAAAAAGCAATATTGAACAATTCAGACCCTGATAAAGTAAAACCGTTAAAATAACACCGTGCGGGTTGCAAACAGCCGTGCAACTAATAATAATATAAATCTATCTAAATGTAAGTTAACGAGTAATTATAATGCTGATAACCGCCGCTTTTCATACTGGGATCTGGACCCTGCTTTTTTTTATTGTCGGAATGATTAAACCGAAATGGCCTTTATTCTTTTTGAAGAAGCCGGACAGGTTTTTAGTCCTGATTATATCGACTGTCTTGTTTATGATTACCTTTACGCTGTTTGGCGAAGGCAATCGGCGTAAAGCCGAAGAGGAAAAGGCTGCTAAAGAAGTGGTATCCAAAATTGTGAATCCGGCTTCCGCTCCAACTCCGGCTCCTGTTCCGGTACCTGAGATTCCTGCGGCCAAACCCGCTTCGCCGAAGCAATAACAACGGGGCGCCAAGCCTGATAAAGTTATTCAAGGCGCTTGCCTCGCAAGCGCTGGGCTTGGCGCTTACAATCGCTTTAGCCTGGATGTCGCCTGTGCTGTTTCACGGCGCATGGCGCTTGGCGCTGATGCAGGGCGCTACGGCGGCCTTATGGTCCCGTGTCTTGCGCCAGCCGTATTGGTGGCTTCCCATCCATTTCCTGTTCCTGCCTGCGGTTATTGCCCTGCTTACCTTGCAACTGCCTTCCTGGCTGTATCTGCTGATCGTACTGCTGTTGGCGCTGGTGTTCTGGGGCACGGTCAAGGGTGATGTGCCGCTGTTCCTGTCTTCTTCCGCCGTAGCGGATGCGCTAACCTCCATCGTTGACCGGGAAAATGCCGGAATGTTCGCCGATCTCGGCGCGGGAGTCGGTTCAGTTGCAGTGCCGCTGGCGCGACGTCTGTCTATAAAGGTCGATGCCTGGGAGCGCGCGCCGTTGCCATGGCTGATCACCGCCTGGCGCTGCCGAAAACTCCCGAATGCGGATGTAAAACGCGAAAGCTTATGGGGCTGTGACCTTGACCGCTATGATGTGGTGTTCGCATTTCTTTCCCCTGCGGTGATGTCAGAACTGGGCGAGAAAATCAGGCGTGAAATGCGTCCCGGCAGCCTGTTCGTTTCCTCATCCTTTCCTATACCGGATTGGCGGCCGGAATCGGTAGTACAGATTGATGATCGACGCAGGACGAAGCTTTTTTGTTATAGGGTAACTGCTCACCCTATTTAATGCTCGCCCCAATATTGTTCAAAGCCAGCTTTGAACTCCGACAGCGCATTTTCTGGAGTCCAAAGCTAGTTTTGGATAATCAGAGTCGGCCTTGCGATTAAAAAAGAGGGCAGTTACGTTAATAGGATATGGATTGCTCATTATCGCCCTGGCGGCTAAAGCCTTTTATTCACCACGAAGACACGAAGGGTGAGAGTCTTTTTAAGCTTTCAGATACTTCCACCAAAACCAGCTTCGCACATGCAAATAATTGCGTATCGGCGTTTTGACCAGCAACAGCAATAAACCGATTGAATACAGGCACCAGACCGCTGCCCATTCGTTGGGATTGCTGGTCGTCATCCAAGCCAGTAGCGGCCCGGTAATAATATGGTAAGTAGTCATTTTCCAGGAGCCGTAGAAAATAGGCATTATAAATGCCGCAACAACGTACATATTGAACAGCACCAGATTGGCCGTTGCCGGGATTTCCCAGGCGATATGCCAGTCGCCGGAAGTAGAACAAATCCGCCTGCCGCAAAACGGTACATTGAACGATTCGGCATACAGGATAAACCGGGTTTTAACCTCGTAACAGAACGGAGCCCATTCAAACGGATACAGCCGTATCAACAAGCAGACCGTGGTCACCAGACAGATAAAATAAACCGAAGCGGAAATCTTGTCCCTGACTTTTTCGGGGATAAAATACATCGATACCGCGTTGACAAAAAACGGCTGGAACGCGATATGGATATAGCCGAGCAAGGTCGCCACCTGATTGCCGGGATTGGAGCAATCGTCAATCACCGTATAGGTATAGGCCTGCAAGGCTTCCATCAGCGAGAAGAAGCCCAAGGCATAACACAGCGGGGCCGGTTCTTTCTTGTAATAAAAATAAGCGGTGCTCGATAATCCGATAGTCGCTAATACAGTTGAAGCTTCCCCACTCCAGCACATATTTTATTCCGTTGGTTTGTTAGGTCTGAACCTTTATTCAGATAGCTTAATTTGTTATCCCGGCCAAGAGCAGAGAATTAGTTCTTGATGTTAAGGGTGATTGGCTAACCTTAAACTCCCGCAATAAATCCCACGGCTTCGATGCCTGCAATCGCGCAGCGCTCGTCCTGATCGGAAACGTCGCCGCTGATGCCTACCGCGCCGATGACATTGTTCTTGGTGTCGCGAATCAGCACGCCGCCCGGAACCGGCATGATTTTTCCATCCGTTACGTTTAGCAATGCATTCATAAAATTGGGCCGTTCTTCCGCAACGCTGGCCAAGCTGCGCGACGATATGCCCATGCTGACCGCGCCCCAGGCTTTTGCGGTAGCGATCTGCTGTCTGATCATCGTTGCGCCGTCTTCCCGCTGCATGGCTTTTAAATGCCCTGACGCATCCAAAACCACCACGGTAATCGGCGCCATATTTAATTTGCGGGCCTTGTTGGTCGCGGTGTTGATAATGATATTGGCTTTTTCGAGTGTTAGTGTTTTCATCTAGGGTTCTCTTCTTGTTGAAGTTATTATTTTAATAGAGGCAGCAATTGCGGCCATACTTTTTCTGCAATGAACGGCTGGCCTTTTGCATTGGGATGCAGCCCGTCCGGTTGCATCATGTCCTTGGTCAGGGCGACATCTTCCATGATGAAGGGTACATACGGGACGCGCAGCTCCTTAGCTAACTCGGGGTAAATATTATAGAAAAGATCGATATAGCGTTTGCCGTAATTGGGCGGAATTTTCATGCTCAGCAGCAGAATCTTAGCTTTGGATCGCTGCGCGCGATGGGCAATCTCGGCAAGATTGCTTTTGATTCGCTCCGGCGGCAAACCGCGCAAGCCGTCGTTAGCACCCAGCTCGATAATCACGACATCCGGTTTGTGCAAGGCCATGGCCCGGTCTATCCGCGCCAAACCGCCTGCCGTCGTATCGCCGCTGATGCTTTCGTTGTGGATAATGTTGTCTGAACCTTTTTCATCCAATTTTTTCTGCAATAACGTTACCCAGCCTTGCGAGACTTCAATTCCGTAACTGGCACTGATACTATCTCCCAATACCACAATGGATTTGGCCGTAGCGGTCATCGACATTAACGAAATTATCACGGCAAATAAAAAACGGGTCATTATGCAAACTCAGTCATTAGATAACATTATTATAGTAGCGGAAAACCTGGGTAAGTCGGTTACTACATCCGATGGAATATTGCATATCTTGTCATCCATAGATTTGATAATCAAATCCGGTGAGAGTATTGCGATTGTCGGCGAGTCCGGTTCGGGTAAATCGACCTTAATCAGTTTGCTGGCCGGACTGGATACGCCGACTTCGGGAGCCATCAGCCTGAACGGAAAATCATTAACCGTGATGGACGAAGACGGCAGGGCGGCGATGCGTAATCAGCTGATAGGCTTCGTGTTCCAGTCCTTCCAATTGCTGCCAGGGCTGACAGCGCTGGAAAACGTGATGCTGCCGTTGGAATTAAGCGGCGATAAAAACGCCAAAGCCGCAGCCACCGCGTTATTGGACAGAGTCGGCCTATCGCACCGTTTATCGCATGTCCCCCAGAAATTGTCAGGCGGCGAACAACAGCGTGTGGCTTTAGCGCGAGCCTTCGTGACTAGACCAGCGATTTTGTTTGCCGACGAGCCGACCGGCAATCTGGACAGCAAAACCGGCGCGACTGTTATCGAGTTGCTGTTCGAGCTTAATCAGGAAAACAACACTACGCTGATTCTGGTGACGCACGACCAGGCCTTGGCGGCGCGTTGCCAACGCATTATTAAACTGGATACCGGGCGCATTGTTATATAGATTCACCACCAAGACACGAAGAACACGAAGAACACGAAGTTATTGAGCGTTTCCTATAACTATAGCCTTATCATAGATACCACTGCTAAAATTTCTGTTGCTGTATGACGACTACCTGGTTAAAGCTTTTTAAATCTTCGTGCTCTTCGTGTCTTCGTGGTGAATTCCAAGTACAAATTTTATAGATATACATATGACACGTTTTAATTTGGCATTGCGATTGTTATGGCGGGACAGCCGTTCCGGCGAGTTGACCATATTGGCGCTGGCGTTAATCATTGCGGTCACCAGCTCGACCGCCATATCGCTGTTTGCAGACCGCCTGCAACGCACTATGACCACTCAGGCGGCGGAATTTATGGCGGCCGATTTGGTCATCGCAAGCCCTGCTGAGATTCCTGCCGAATGGCTGGACAAAGCAACGCAACTCAATCTGGCTCAAGCGCAAACGCTTGAGTTTTCCAGCGTGCTGATGGAGCATGACGAGCTGTTATTGGTAGGCATCAAAGCGGTCAGCGCCGCTTACCCGTTGCGCGGTTTTTTAAAAACGACGATAGATGCGGCATCGGCTGAAACCATCGCACACACCGGCCCAGAACCCGGAACCGCTTGGGTTGAAAAACGCATCCTGTCGGCGCTCAAACTTAACCTCGGCGATATGTTAACGGTCGGCGAAAAAAAACTGACCGTCAGCAACATCATTACCTACGAGCCTGACAAGCGCGGCGATTTTTACAGTTTTTCCCCGCGCGTGATGATTAATGCAGACGACTTGCAGGCGACCGGCATTTTGCAGCCGGGCAGCCATGTGCATTATTTCTTCCAGTTCAGCGGCGACAGCAAAGCGTTAACCGAATTCAACCACTGGATCAAACCGCAATTGAATCCGTCCCAGCGCATCATGGATATCCATGAAGACCGACCGGAACTGGGTTCGGCCTTGGAACGCGCAGAACGCTACCTGGGCCTATCCAGCATTATCGTCATCTTGATTTCCGGCGTGGCGATAGCGATGGCGACACGGCGCTATACCGAGCGGCATTTTAACGCCACCGCCATCCTGCGCTGCCTGGGTTGCAAACAGAACGAAATCCTCTGGCTATACGGCAGTCAGTTCGTCATGTTGGGTTTATTAGCCAGTGCTGTCGGTTGCCTATTGGGCTGGTTTGCTCAGCAGGCGTTGTTCCATTTGTTAAGGTCGCTGTTGCCCCAGCAAGTCGCCAGTCCCGGTGTGCTGGCGGTATTCTTCGGCTTTATTATCGGCATGGCGATTCTGTTGGGCTTCGCGCTGCCGCCGTTATTGCGTCTTAAAAAAGTCTCGCCGTTACGGGTACTGCGCCGCGAACTGGAACCCATGCCCACCAGTGCATGGCTGATTTACGGTTTGGCAATCGGCATTATCGGCGTATTGATCTGGCGCTATACCGACGATCTTAAAATGACCGCGATCATCATCGGCACCGGTTTGGGCGTCATGCTGGTACTCGGTTTGTTGGTTTATGGTTTGCTACGGCTTAGCCGGAGACTGTTGCCGCATCTTGGCCTGACTTGGCGTTTCGGCTTGCAGGGTTTGTTAAAAAATACCCGCGGCAGCGTCGGCCAGATACTGGCTTTTTCCATTACGCTGGTGGCGATGGTGCTCAGTTTTACCGTGCGCACCGACTTGATCGATGATTGGCAAAAACAACTGCCGGAAAATGCGCCCAACCATTTCGCACTGAACATTTTTCCCGATCAACAGCAAAACTTCCAGCAAGACCTGCAGCAGCAACAAATCAATGGCAGCCGGTTTTATCCGGTGGTCAGGGGTCGGCTGGTCGCCATCAACAATACGCCGGTGCAGCAAATCGTCAGCAAGGACTCGCAGGGCGAAAGCGCCACGCATCGGGAATTAAGCCTAACCTGGAGTAAAGAGTTGCCGGAAGACAATAAAATCACCGCCGGAAGCTGGTGGCAAGATGCGCAAACCGGGCAGGTTTCAGTCGAACAGAAATTGGCCAAGAGCCTGAACATAAAACTGGGCGACCAGTTAACCTTCACTGTCGGCAGCGAACAGTTTAGTGCCACCGTTGCCAGTATCCGCGAACTCCATTGGGA
>DATBQC010000173.1:0-1731 GCA_036561065.1 Methylobacter sp.
CAGAAATACCCGACTTGGGCAAAAAACTAAGTAGCTGTTTTTTTCGACTGCCGATAGCGGTAAAGAAACAGGATGATGAGCCCGGCCACGTTGGGATACCAGATATACCAGTGCGACCAGGGGATGCCGTCTATCCTGAAATCGGATATCGGCCAGAACATGGGCGTGGCAAAGTACTTGAGGGAGTGGAACGGGAAATCCAGCACGATATGGAACGGCCACGCCAACATGGCGAAAGCGATATCGCGACGTCTTTGCGCCACCAGCGCGATGACGGTAAAGCTGATGACGAAGCTATGTCCTATGCTGTAAGTCAGGAACAGCCAGGGCGGTAAAGTCTCCATCGGCGGAGGGCCGGCATGAAAGTGCCAGTGACCGGTGAATACCTGTATCGCCATGAACAGGCCGAACGAGATCAGGTCTGGCATGGCGCCAAAGAATAGCGCTATCGCGGTGTGGCGCTTGTACCCAAATAGGCCGTAACCCCACAGGGCGTGACTCAGAGTATCCATTACTAAAAATCCAATCTTCGTTGCAATACTGCGTTCATTGCTTAAAAACTTGTGCTTACATAATACACATATGCGGCGCAAAAGTTTTTAGGTTCGCGCCTTGTCTTGCCTAAAAGCTTGGATTTTAGGAAGATTGAATTTTTAAACGTGTTTGCGCGTCATGCAATGCGGGCATTGTCGGTATACATGCCTGTCGTATGAGTTGCCACATTGGCTGCAAGGGTAGTAGGCCATGCTTATGTCACCCCTATGAGTTTGTTTATCCAGGTCAAGGCTCGCCACAGTTTTGGCTCCGGGTTCTTGACGATGGCTCTATGGTCGAAGGTGATGAGTTCGACGGTGTTTTCGCTGTTGAATAGGATAGGCAAAATGATCTCCCAGTAATTATGTTGCAGTGATGGGGCGCCGGAGCTTCAGGTAAAGTGTCTTCATTTAAAGTCTCCGGCGCCATGCCCTGAGTCGTGCCATTCAACGGAGCCGTTGATCTTGGGTGTTTGCTTGTTGCGCTGCTCATGTTTGCCGCGTAGCCGGTCACGCAGTTCCTGCTCGGTTGCGGCCTTGGCGTTGGCATCCACGATCGCCTGTTGAAGCTTTAAACCCTCCTGCATCAGGTCCACCATAGTCTCCTTCGCTTGCTCTTCTCGCCTTGCCGCTTGGCTCTTTGTGAACCTACGCCTGATGCTTACTGGCGATGCCTGCATACACAGGCTGCATCTACGGGGCGGTGCTGCCGACCGCAAGTGAGCGGTATGGGCACACTATAGTACAAACTATTATACCTGTCAAATAGTTTATACAAATGATGTGGGAAAACATGTCGAAAACTAGCCAAGTCAGTACGGGCGGGCAGAATAATCGGGGCACTCACGTTGGAATGCCGTCAAAAAGTCGACGAATCATGCACCCGGAACGCCTTGTAGCCCTGTATACAACTGTGTCTCTAAAATATATAAGTATTTAGTTGCAAAGAATAAAATAAAAGCTCATATTGCTTTTATGCCTAAACTAGTACTAGTAAATTTACTTGTACCTAATGGAGGCTTATTATTGAGGAGAGATGATGGCTAGCCCAGAGTCTGTCAAACAGCTTTATATTTCGATCGCCAATCTGGTTTATGTCGAGACGCAGCTGGCAAAGAATCAACAGTTTCCGTTCGATGCGTCGGATGACGTAGAACTTGGCGCTCAGGCCGACAGGATAGTGGATTTTGGAAAAGAC
>DATBQC010000174.1:0-1949 GCA_036561065.1 Methylobacter sp.
CTTGTTAGGAAGGCTTTTTATTCTTAATAACTAGTATATCCGCATCCTGATTTATCTGGCCACAAATTGAAGCTGAACATCGACGATTAAATCAATAGCTTCCAGAGCATGCCCAGAACTCCACAAGATAAAATGATAGGAACCACTGTTAGTTTAAAGCGAAATAAAGCGATTGTGGCAAGTAAAGCCAATAGAATAGATGCCCAGTCAATCAAACCAGACAACCCGTGTGGCCAGAACACGTGATACGCAAAGAATAACGCCAAGTTCACAATCACGCCAACCACAGCGGCAGTAATTGCGCTCAATGGAGCAGTAAATTTCAAATTTCCATGTGTGGTCTCAATAAATGGTCCGCCCATGAAGATGAATATAAAACTAGGCAGAAAAGTAAAGAAAGTCACAATGGTTGCGGCCAGCAAAGCCGAAGCAAAAGCAGCATTTACCCCAAATACTTGATTAGACCAGCCACCTACGAAGCCCACGAAGGTTACAACCATAATCAATGGGCCAGGCGTGGTTTCACCCAATGCCAAACCATCTATCATCTGTGTAGCATTGAGCCAGTGATGGTTCTCAACCGCCCCCTGATAAACATAGGGCAAAACAGCATAGGCGCCGCCAAAGGTCAGTAAAGCTGCCTTGCTGAAGAACCATGCCATTTGGCTATAAGTGCTCCTCCATCCATACATCAATATTAAAGCTGACATTGCTAGAGCCCATAGTAAGACGCCTACTACCAATACGGTCCAAAACTTGCCCCAGCTAAAAATTGCATGGGCCGGTGTAGGCGTATCGTCGTCAATCAGTGCAGGCCCATAGTCTTTTTGCACAGCGCCATGACTCCCGCCAATTTTAAAGTGCTGCGGGGATTTATAGCCCCCTAAATAGCCTATCAAACCAGCAGCCAATACAATTAGTGGGAATGGCGTTTTGAATACAAAAATAGCGATGAAGGCTGATGCCGAGATAGCCCATAGCACGCCGTTCTTCAACGCTCTGGAGCCAATGCGATAAGCTGCAAAAAGAACAATAGCAACAACTGCTGGCTTTATGCCATATAAAACGCCGGCGACCGCCGGCAGACTGCCGAAAACCATGTAAATCCACGCCAGCCCAACCAGAATAAAAAAGGAAGGCAAAACAAATAACCCGCCAGCAATAATTCCACCCAGGCTTCGGTGCATAAGCCAACCGATATACGTCGCTAGTTGCTGCGCCTCGGGGCCAGGTAAGACCATGCAATAATTGAGTGCGTGCAAGAACCGCTTTTCGGAAATCCAGCGTTTCTTCTCAACCAGATCGTGGTGCATGATGGCAATCTGCCCGGCGGGGCCACCAAAGCTTATGAATCCTAGTTTGAGCCAATAGAAAAAGGCTTGTGCCAATGTGACCGGGTGAGGGGTAGCAGTTGAATGCTGCTCCATTGAATTGGAAGCGTCCATATTTCTCCTTAGGTTAGGGTAAAAACCCTAAGATTGGAGCAGGCCTTGGACGTAATCGTCTGAATAGGGAGGCTGCCAAATCCCCTTTTACTTCATGTTAAGATTTTCTACACGACGTGGCAATAGAGTCGGCAATCTTGGTTAGTTTGGCAAGTGTTCAGCTGCCAGTTTTATGATTTCTGCTTCATCTATCGGGTCAAGTTTTGCTATTACCCATAAATCATAAAATGGATAGGGTCGGCGGGTCGCAGATAAGCTTCTAAAGCCAATAGCCCGCAATGCGGCAGTCAACAGAGAGCGAGTAAATCCGCAGCGATGAGCCATATAAAGATTACCGCTAGCCATCGCCTGACGATGACCATAGAGTATATCCATAGGTGTAATCGGGCCAGATGGAGAGCTGTAAGCAGGCTCAATCAGCTTATCTTCGGCAACCAGTGCACATACTGATTGCAGATCGGGACAGGTAATTACAAGAAAACCGTCCGATTTAAGTACACGTTT
>DATBQC010000175.1:0-3275 GCA_036561065.1 Methylobacter sp.
TGATGCGATGACGTCTTGATCTGCTTCATCCGATTCCATTGAAAACGAACTTAAATCAAAATCTAGATCGCCTACCTGCGCTGAGGACTCAACCTCGGAAGTCTTTGGCGCGACGACGTCTTGATCTGCTTCATCCGATTCCATTGAAAACGAACTTAAATCAAAATCGATGCTTTCCACCTGTGCATCTGAGGACGAACTTGTCTGGGTGCTGGAAGCTGTAGCCCCTTGATTCTCTTCATCCGAGTCCATTGAAAACGAACTTAAATCAAAATCGATACTTTCTATCTGTGCATCCGAGGACGAAACTAATTGAGCGCCAGGCACTACTCCTTTATCTGTTTCTTCTGCCTCCATTGAGAACGAGCCTAAATCAAAATCAATGTCTTCATTATTTCGCTGCGTATCAACAAAAGAATCACCTTCAGCTTCAAATGAAGTTACGCCAACATCCAGTACATTATTCTCCGGCCCAGCTGTTTCCTTACCAAAATCACCACTGTCTAACTCCCCAAAAGAAGCAACGCCAGCATCGATATTCTCTTTGTTGAACCCTGCATCCACAGCAACAACACCCTCATCGCTGTTTTCATCGGGCGCATTGTCAGTCACTGCGAACAAGTCATTCCCGGAAGAAAACAAAGGGGAATCAGGACAGATTTCACGACCCATTTCTGCTGCTTTTTCCCAAAACTCAGCTTCACTCCGTTTGCCCGCCTTTGCCAGTTCATTAGCATAGGCTTCAAAAGCCGCTTGGTTTTCATTGGCATAAAAAACTTCCAGCAGCTTCAATTTACATTCATCACGATTCGGCTGATCGATTATCGCCTGCCGGATTAATTCTTCAGCCTGCTGATAACGGCCATAAGCAAGATACACATCGGCTTCGGATATAGGGTCGATTTCCCCCTGATCTGTGTCAAATGAGTCAAAATCACTCGGCGTGAATTCACTTAAAAAGGAACTTTCGCCCACTGTACCGACATCAGGTTCATGAGCAACAACACTATCTTCGACAACCGGCACCGAAATATTTTCATCGGCTGCTTCTTCAAGCATGCTGGTAGAAGCAAACATACTTTCTGTGTTCGTTTCCTGATCAACTTTGCGCTTCCGCCACCAAAGCCAGCCGAGCAGCGTCAAAATTGCCGCGCCACCTCCCCCGAGATAGTATGGATCAAACAAACTGCCTGCATCAGGTTCAGGTTGAACCACTGGTTGAGCAGGCTGCACTACTGGCGGAGTTGGCTTTACTGGTTGAACCGGCTCAATTGTTTGAATCGGCTGAGCTGGCTGCACAGGTTGTACTGATTGAACGGACTGCACTGGTTCAGCCGGTTGAGCAGCTTGCACTGATTCAGCTGGCGGAGCAACCGCTTGCTGGGAGGCGGGGGCTATTTGATCCGCCGGTTTAACTGGAGCAACCTCGCCTGTCGCTGCCTGCTCCTGAACGGCGGGATTTGCCTGGGACTGGTTCTGCAAAGCCGCAAGTTGTTGATCCTTTAAAGCAACCAGCTCCTGCATCATCGCCAATTGTTTTTCCAACTCTGCTACCTTGCTTTGTATCGCGCCATCTGCCGCCGTACCGGCTGTTTTCTTCTCAGCGTTTACCTGCTCTGATGTTACAACAGCATTGTCAGTGACCGCGGCCTTGGTTGGAGCTACCAAAGTTAACTGATTTTCAGCTGGCCCTTTGGCTTTACTCTGAGCCGTCCCTTCTGCACTGTTCAGGGCAGCCTTATTCTTTGCAGCTTCAGTGTGAGCGGGGGCCGAGTGATTTTTCCAAGCTTGTTTATGCTGGTTGAATTCCGCTAATGCCTGGTTTCGCGATAACTTTAATACAGCCTCCCTATCTGGAACCTTCAGCATTTTCCCTGCCGTTAATGCAAAAACATTACCCTTATAGAATGCCTGGGGATTTGCCTCATAAAGCGCGAGCATCATTTGCTCTACAGAAATGTCGCTTTGCCCTCCTCTTACGCGCTCAGCCACGCTCCAAAGCGTATCGTTTTCAAGTGTTGGTCCATATTGACCCTCAGTGCTTTGTCCATTGGCATGCGATTGGGGCATAACAGCCGGCGGTTGAATATAATTTTGAGCACTAGTTGAAACGGGAATGGTTGCTTGATTATAAACAGACGGGGGATCCACCAATACCGTAAATTCACGATATAAGTTGCCTTTGGGCCAACTTACTTCCAGCAGAAAATCTAAAAAAGGTTCCTTTAACGCTTCCTTCGAAGTCAGCTTAATGACCGCAGAACCATTAGACTGCGTAATAGTTTCAAATTTAATTTTTGACAGGAAATAAGTCCACGACACACCCGCCTCATCAAATTTTTCAGGCGGTGCCAAATTGACCTTGATGTCAGACAAACTTTCGCCTGACAGTGTTAACGAAATCTCAGCATCCAGATTTTGATTAAGAGCCGAATGCAACTTAATCTCGCCTATCCCTAACGGATGACCGCTAGCCGGTACCAGTAACGATACAACGGCTAAAGTTTTAGTTAACAAACGCACCTTGCTCTTCTTCACAATAGTTACCACAGTCTTTTACCGCGTCCAGTCAAATATGTAGACAAGCTTAGTCTAGATGTAATTTTTTACCAGCACTTCTGCTATTTGCACACTGTTTAAAGCCGCGCCTTTTCGAACATTATCACCCACCACCCATAAATCGATTCCTTGAGGGTGCGATATATCCTCCCGGATACGTCCCACAAACACATCATCATTGCCTGAAGACTCAGTCACCGCTGTAGGATAAGCACCGTCTTTGCGCTCATCCATCACCGTCACGCCGGGCGCTTTTTGAAGCAGAGCCCTGACTGTCGCCGCATCGATTTTTTTACGGGTCTCAATATGCACGGCCTCTGAATGTCCGTAAAAAACCGGAACTCGCACTGCGGTTGCATTAACCAAAACGCTGTCATCGCCCAGAATTTTTCGGGTTTCCCAAACCATCTTCATCTCTTCTTTGGTGTAACCGTTGTCCATGAATACGTCAATTTGCGGCAACACGTTAAAAGCAATCTGTTTTGGGTAGACGTTGGTAATAATGGGCTGCATATTAAGTAGACTAGTCGTTTGCTTAACCAGCTCTTCTATCGCTTCTTTGCCAGTACCTGAAACTGCCTGATAGGTGCACACATTGATACGTGCAATCCCGACCGCATCATAAATAGGCTTTAACGCCACCAACATCTGAATGGTCGAACAATTCGGGTTAGCGATAATGCCGCGGTTTTTATAATCGGCGATTTTTTCGGGAT
>DATBQC010000176.1:0-2511 GCA_036561065.1 Methylobacter sp.
TTTACGGAACTGACCGGTTACACATTGCAAGAGGCTGTTGGTCAATCTACAACGCTGCTCAAATCAGGACACCAAAACGAAGCGTTTTACCAGATCATGTGGCATGCATTGGAAACTACTGGGCATTGGCAGGGTGAAATATGGAACCGGCGCAAGAACGGCGAAACTTACTTAGAATGGCTGACCATCAACACCGTTTATGATGACAAAAACAATGTGCGGCATCGGGTCGCGACGTTTTCGGATATCACCGATCAGAAGCATGCGGAACAAACCATCTGGCAGCAGGCCAACTTTGATTCGTTGACAGGACTACCCAACCGCCACATGTTTTACGAGCGTCTGGCGCAGGAAATGAAAAAATCCAGACGAGTAGGCCTGCCGCTGGCATTACTGTTTCTTGATCTTGATCATTTCAAGGATGTTAACGATACGCTGGGGCACTGCAAAGGCGATCTGTTGCTCAAGGAGATGGCGCAACGCCTGCTTAATTGCGTGCGCAGTACCGATACCGTCGCACGCTTGGGCGGCGATGAATTCACTATTATTCTGGCTGAATTACAAGAGCAAGACAGTATTGAACGCCTTGCTCAGGACATTTTATGTCAGCTTACCAAACCGTTCGAGTTAGCGGGCGAAGTTGCGTATGTATCGGTCAGCATCGGCATCACCTTATATCCTGAAGATACCGATGACATCGACATGCTGATAAAAAATGCCGATCAGGCCATGTATGCCGCAAAGGATCAGGGTCGTAACTGTCGTCATTATTTTACCATCTCGATGCAGGAAGCCGCGCTGACCAGAATGCGACTGATTAATGATTTGCGCAATGCACTGGTCGAACAGCAGTTTTGGCTGGCTTACCAGCCGATTGTAGAATTGACCACCGGTGCCATCCACAAGGCGGAGGCGCTGATTCGCTGGCAGCATCCGAGCCGCGGTTTGGTCAGTCCGGCTGAGTTTGTTCCGGTCGCCGAAGCAACCGGCATGATCATTGACATCGGTGAATGGGTATTTCGCGAGGCGGCCCAACAGGCCGCGCAATGGCGTACTGAGCACCATGACGATTTCCAGATCAGTATTAATAAATCGCCGGTGCAATTCCAAAAAGAAGGCAATGAACATCTTGCCTGGTTCGAGCATTTACGCGAACTCGGCCTGCCTGGACAAAGCATCGTCGTAGAAATTACCGAGGGATTGTTGATGGATGCCGGGGCTTTAATTACCGGTCAACTGTTGGCCTTTCGCGACGCCGGTATTCAGGTATCGTTGGATGACTTCGGCACAGGCTACTCCTCGTTGTCTTACCTGAAAAAATTCGATATCGACTATTTGAAGATCGACCAGTCATTCACCCGTAACCTCAGTCCCAATGCCACGGATCTGACGCTGTGCGAAGCGATCATAGTGATGGCGCATAAATTGGGTATCAAGGTTATCGCAGAAGGCATAGAAACGCAGGAGCAGTGCGATTTACTGATCGCTGCCGGTTGCGATTATGGACAAGGATATTTGTTTTCTAGACCGGTGCCAGCTGATGAATTTAACAAACTGCTGGTTGCAGGCTGACAGTATCTAGATATTATTCGGCACCATCGCGGCAAACTGGCTGCCTAAAATGGAATAAGCCATCCAAGCCGCGATAATGCTGTAAACCAAACGCGGCAGCCATTCGGCTAAGGCATCATCGTGCAGGCCGATGGTTGCCGTTTCCAATCGGCAAAAATGCAGTATGCCGCCTGCCAGTTTGCCGCTTTGTTCGCTGCTGTTCACAATTTGCCGCATCGTGGCGTTGATAACCGAAACTTTCGCCAACGTGTCGCTGACGCTGGCTCCACTTGTACGCATCGATAGCGCCGGGCGGAATTGTTCCCTTAAGCAGCCGTTCTTAATGCTTGCTACCGCTTTCGGCAAGGCCTCAGCAAAAGCCAAACCGCTTTCCAGCATCATCGCCAGGATAAAAAAGAATTCATTGATTTGGCGTTTAATAATCCACTTAGCAACAACAGGGACGCGCATCTGCAAACGATGCCAACCGCCTTCCAGGCCAAGACTGCACAAAATTGCAGGTAACCGAACCAGAAAAAACACGCCGAAGCCTATAATGACAAGCCGTCCCAGACTAAGTTGCAAATAATCGAGTCCGGTGATTTTAGAACCGATCAGGTCGGGCAGAGGTTGAACGAACAGCGCGATAATCAAGGTCAACGCGGGAAAGTACAAGCGCGATTTTACTTTTTTAATGCGGCTGGCGAAATCGGTGTAATAGTCGGCAAGTTGACCGTAAACTTCCGCCAGTCGGCCGGTGGTTTCGGCGGCATGAATTAGCGTTTTATGGGTGTCATTAAAAATACCTGCCCTAAAGCCGGCTTCGGAAATCGGTCGTCCTGATTTCAATTGCTGCTGCATTTTTGCCAACGGTTTTTTTAGCTCGGGTTCTGATTTCGCCAAAATTGCAAAGGCTTGAAAAGCAGGTAACCCGGCTGATTCAAGGTATTTTAGCTGGGT
>DATBQC010000177.1:0-6152 GCA_036561065.1 Methylobacter sp.
CCTTAAATATGATCTCTATTTCCAAGTAGCCCATTAGCCATGACACTATTTAAAATTATCCGCATCCTGATTTTACTGGCCATATTTGTCGGCGTGGCCTTTTATGCAAAAAACCAAAAACTAAAATCCAGGTCGTGGACAGAACCTTTAAGCGTAGTCATTTACCGCATTAACGGCGATAACAACAGCCCGGTCGTCAATGAATATATCAATGAACTGGATGAGGGCGTCTTTGAACCGGTAGACCGGTTTTTGCAGCAACAAAGCGGAAAATATAAGCTGATCACCAAACAGCCTACGCGAATGCGCATGGGGCCTGTGTTATCGGTGCTGCCGCCCGAAGCTCCATTACCCGGCGAAGGCTATGCCGCAATAATCTGGTGGGTGCTTAAATTCCGTTATTGGACTTATCAAAACGCTCTCGCTTCGGATTCCGGTATGCGCCGTATTGATGTTTTTGTGCTTTACCATGAGGCTGTGAAAGGCAGGAGCTTGCAGCATTCATTAGGGCTCGACAAAGGCTTGGCCGCCGTGGTTCATGCTTTTGCCTCTGTCGATCAGGATCAGCAAAACAATGTCGTTATCGCCCACGAACTCCTGCACACGGTAGGGGCGACCGACAAATATGCTGCCGATAACAGTGCTCTGTTTCCGATAGGCTACGCTGATCCGGAGCAATCGCCGCTGTATCCGCAAACCAAGGCCGAAATCATGGTTGGCCGCATTCCGCTGTCGGCCACCACTATGCGTATGGCGGACAGTTTGGATGAGTGTGTGATTGGCGAGCAAACAGCCAAAGAGATCAATTGGCTGCCGGAAGAAAAATAAGGTGTTAAAACCATTCCAGACGGTACAAATCCGGGCGGCGATTTGCGAGATTCCGCGCCGCGCCGCGTGTGCGGACCTGTTTTAATAAATCCAAGTTAACATCGGCGATTAGCGTCATTTCGGTATTCGGCGTCGCTTCCGCCAATATTGCGTCATGCGGAAATGAAAAATCGCTGGGGCTAAAGATGGCCGCCTGCGCGTATTGGATGTCCATATTCTCAGCATGCGGCAAGTTCCCGACACTGCCGGTAATCGCGACAAAGCATTCATTTTCAATGGCGCGGGCTTGGGAGCAATAGCGTACCCGTTGGTAGGCGTTTTTGGTGTCGGTCCAGAACGGCACAAAAATGATTTGCGCTCCCTGGATAGTCGCCAAGCGGGCCAGTTCGGGGAATTCGGAATCGTAACAAATCAACACCGCAATCTTGCCGCAATCGGTATCGAACACTTTTAACGCATCGCCGCCTTGGACGCCCCAACATTTGACCTCGTCAATCGTGACATGGATTTTGTACTGGGCTTCAAACGTGCCGTCGCGCCTGAGCAGCCACGACACATTATAGAGTTCATGAGCACTGTACTCAGGCATGGAACCGGCAATAATGTTGATGTTGTAGGACATCGCCATGTTCAGTAAACCGTTCCTGATTTCACTGCTAAAACCCGCCAGGGCACGGATGGCGTCTGGAGGGCTTTTATCGTTAAACAAGCCCATCAGCGGCGCGCTCATGTATTCGGGAAACAGCACGAAGTCGGCATGGTAACCGGCTACCGCATCGATAAAAAATTCGGCATGCTTAAGCAGTTCCTCGACGCTGCTCAAGGTGCGCATCTGCCATTGCACGACGCCCAAACGGATGATGTTTTTGGCGCCGCCAAGCGAAGGCGTTTTTTCGACATAATCAAGATTGACCCATTCAAGTAGCGTAGCATAGCCCTTAGACTCGGCATCTACCGGTAGATAGCCGGTTAGCACCTTGCGGACATGGAAGCCGTTAAACAGTTGGAATGACAGCACCGGATCGAATATTTCCCGGTTTTTGACCTCTTCGATATAACGCACCGGCGTTAAAGTGTCGGCGTATTGGGCATAGCCGGGAATCCGTCCGCCGGCAATAAACCGGCGCAGGTTAAGGTTGCGGCATAACTCTTTGCGCGCATCGTACAACCGTCGGCCCAAGCGCAATCCACGATATTTCGGATGGACGAATATATCGACGCCGTATAGAGTGTCGCCCAACGGGTCGTGATGGGTTAGATAACCGTTACTGGTAATTTGGGCATAGGTATGGACATCGCCAAAGCGCGCATAATCGACGACCATACTTAAAGCGGCGGCGACCAACTGGCCATTATCTTCAATGACAATCTGACCTTGAGGAAAACGGGTGATTTGAGACGTGTACTGGTCTTTTTTCCAGGCCCCGCCTAAATTTCCGTAGACATGCTCCATTAAAACCGCAATATTATCGTAATCGTCAAGAGTCAGATGACGAAGCAGAAGCTTATGTTTTTTGATTTTGTCTTTTTTCATAGTCACAAAGTATAAGCTTGCTTTTTGACGGCTTTATTACAATCTGATTTATTCCATTTATCCGCTTTTTGAAACCAAAAACAGGGGATTCCAGTAAACGCCTTTTCTCTGTCGATTGTCATACGGGCGTCACAGAGAGAGGGTTTAATATCAGAAATTAATTTTCCCTATGAAACAACCTCGGATTTATAAACCATGACTACCGAACCGACCCAGCTGCCCCAAGAAGAAATCAGCAACATTGACGCCTACTGGCGCGCCTGCAACTATCTTGCGGCGGGCATGATTTATTTGCGCGACAATCCGTTGCTGCGCGAACCGCTGAAGATGGAGCATGTGAAGAGTCGTTTGCTGGGGCATTGGGGTTCAAGCCCCGGTCTTTCCTTCACCTATATTCATCTTAACCGGTTGATCAACAAATACGATTTGAACGCTATTTTTATGGCAGGTCCTGGGCATGGAGCGCCCGGCGTACTAGGCCCTGTCTATTTGGAAGGCGCTTACAGCGAAACCTACCCGAACAAGAGCGAAGACGAACACGGCATGCGCCAGTTCTTCAAGGAATTCTCCTTTCCTGGCGGGATCGGCAGTCATTGCACACCTGAAACGCCGGGTTCTATTCATGAAGGCGGCGAACTTGGCTACAGTGTCTCGCATGCATTCGGCGCGGCTTACGATAATCCGGATTTGATTGTTGCGGTGATGGTCGGCGATGGCGAATCCGAAACCGCGCCGCTGGCGACCTCTTGGCATTCCAATAAGTTCCTGAACCCGATTCGCGATGGCGCAGTGCTGCCGATCCTGCATCTGAACGGCTACAAGATCAATAACCCGACCATACTTTCGCGCATCTCGCACGAGGAGCTGGAAAACCTGTTCAAGGGCTACGGCTGGACGCCTTATTTCGTTGAAGGTAGCGACCCGGAAACTATGCACCGAGCTATGGCGGACGTCATGGAGCAGTGCGTACTGGAAATCCGTAGTATTCAACAGGAAGCACGTAGCAGTGGTAAGCCTGTGCGTCCGCGTTGGCCGATGATCGTGCTGCGCTCGCCCAAAGGCTGGACCGGGCCGAAAGAAGTTGACGGCAAGAAAGTGGAAGGCTTCTGGCGCGCTCACCAAGTGCCTCTGGGTAATGTGCGTGACACGCCTGAGCATTTCAAACAGCTGGAAGATTGGCTGCGCAGTTACAAACCGGAAGAACTGTTCGACCAGAACGGCCGCTTGTTGCCCGAACTTAAAGCGCTGGCACCCAAGGGCGCACGGCGCATGAGCGTCAATCCCCACGCCAACGGCGGCCTGTTACGCAAAGCCCTGCATATGCCGGATTGCCGCGACTATGCCGCTACGGTAACCAAGCCGGGCACCACCAGCGCTGAAAATACCCGTCCGCTGGGCAAATTCCTGCGCGACATCATGCGCCTGAACATGAATAATTTCCGCGTGTTCGGCCCTGACGAAAACAGCTCGAACAAGCTGGACGATGTCTATGAAGTCAGCAAAAAGACCTGGCTGGCCGACTATCTGCCGGAAGACGAGGGTGGCGGCGAACTGTCACCGGATGGACGGGTCATGGAGATGCTATCCGAGCACACCCTGGAAGGCTGGCTGGAAGGCTATCTGCTGACCGGTCGTCACGGTTTTTTCTCCACTTACGAAGCGTTTGTGCATGTGATTGACTCAATGTTCAACCAGCATGCCAAATGGCTGGCGATGTCTAAAGAAGTCCCTTGGCGTGCGCCGGTGTCGTCGCTGAACCTACTGATTACTTCCACCGTTTGGCGCCAGGATCACAATGGTTTTACGCATCAGGATCCCGGCTTTCTCGACGTGGTAGTCAACAAAAGCCCGGAGGTGACGCGCATCTATCTGCCGCCCGACGTAAACTGTCTGCTGACGGTTGCCGATCATTGCCTGAAAAGCACCGACTACATCAACGTCATCGTTTGCGACAAGCAGAAACATCTGCAATTTTTGGACATGGATGCGGCGATCAAGCATTGCACCAAAGGCATCGGCATCTGGGGTTGGGCGAGCAACGATCAAGGCGTCGAGCCGGATCTAGTGATAGCCAGCGCCGGAGATATTCCTACCAAAGAAGCGCTGGCCGCAGTGGTGTTGCTACGCGAGAATTTCCCCGAACTCAAGATTCGCTTCATCAACGTGGTCGATCTCTACAAGCTGACGCCCGAAGCAGAGCATCCGCACGGTTTATCAGACAAGGATTTCGACAGCCTGTTTACGCTGGATAAGCCTATCCTGTTCAACTTCCACGGCTATCCCTGGTTGATCCATCGCCTGGCTTATCGACGCAATAACCACAAGAATTTGCATGTGCGCGGCTACAAGGAAAAAGGCAGCATCAACACGCCATTGGAACTCGCTATCCAGAACGAGATCGACCGTTTCAGTCTGGTGATCGATGCGATTAATCGCGTTCCGGCTCTACGTGTGGCAGGTGCGCATGTAAAAGAAAACATGCGCGACATGCAGATCGAATGCCGCAACTACGCTTACGAACACGGCACCGATTTGCCTGAAGTCGACAACTGGGTGTGGCCTTATTGATGAATCGCTCGGTATTAACGATCAACAGCGGTTCGTCTTCGATTAAGGCGAGCCTGTTTTCTGCTGACGGTACGCGGCGCAATTTTCGCTATGAGCATGTGCGCGACCAACGGGAAGCGTTCGATCAGCTCTTGCAGGATTTGGCGGGGAACCTGCCGGACTTGGTTGGGCATCGTTTTGTGCATGGCGGCGATATTATCGACTCGGTTAGACGGGTTGATGCGATCGAGCGTTCCCGGTTGGAAGGGCTGATCCATCTTGCCCCGCTACATTTGCCGGGCAATTTGTTGGGGCTGGATTTATGCCTGCAACGTTTCGATGCGCGGCAGCTGGTCTGCTTCGATACGGCTTTTCACGCCACCATGCCCGAGTTGGCTCAACGGCTGCCGATTCCGAATGAGCTTGGTTTACGCCGCTTTGGATTTCATGGACTCAATTACGCCTACATCGCCGAAATGCTTGCAGGGATCTTTGGCGACGAGGCTTATAAGAAAGTGGTCGTCGCCCATTTGGGCAGCGGTGCCAGCCTTTGTCTAATGGAAAACCTGATATCAGTGGACACCACGATGGGTTATACTCCGGCAGGCGGCATCCCGATGGGAACCCGTAGCGGCGACCTTGATCCCGGCGTAATGCTGGAGCTGGCGAAGCGTTACACGCCTGAGGAATTGAGTAATGTCGTATTTCATAAGATGGGACTGTTGGCTTTGTCTGCGGGCGAAAGTTCGGAAATGAACGAGCTGCTTTCCAGTAACAGTGAGCAAGCCCAATTTGCCGTCGATTATTTCTGTCGTCAAGTGAGGGCGGCGATCGGCAGTTTTGCTGCCAAAGCGGGCGGTATCGATGCGTTGGTTTTTACCGGAGGCATCGGTGAGCATTCCGCCGAAGTCCGGGAAAAAATCTGTGCACCATTGGGTTTTCTGGGGTTTGCATTGGACAAAGCAGCCAACTATCTAGGAGCTAGCGAAATCGGCCTTCCGAGTCACAAGCCAGTGCTGATTATCGAGGCTGATGAGGAAGTGATGATTCGCAACCTTTGCTTAAACATTTGTCCATAGATGCCGACGTTTCCTGCACGCCTTACAAACTTCACTAAACGCCGGTTTTCATTATTCGCTCATTCCGGCTACAGGCGGGGATAGCTGTAAGCGATATCCTTTTGTTCAAATAGGGTAACCACTTCATCACAGCTAATAATATTTTTATTGCTATCGAGAATATA
>DATBQC010000178.1:0-1593 GCA_036561065.1 Methylobacter sp.
GTGCGCTTGCTCAAGCAGCGTCAACCCGCGCTTGCCTTCGGCCTCCGCAATGGCTTGTTGCCCGGCTTCAAGCGTTGCCTTTGGCAAGTGCGCGTCCCTATGCCGCCAAAGTGATTGTTTATGGATACCGAACCGAAGTGAGATTGCGTCGGCTCGTTCCCCGGCAACAAGAGCGGCGTCGATAGCCGCCCTTTCCGGATTTGCGCAAACATTGCAACGGCGGCCCATATCACGCCACCGTTTCCGCGTTGCTTAAGACTTCGACAATCGCGGCCTTGTGCGCCTTGATAAGTTCGCGGTTTTGCTCGCTAAGGCTTGACGCGGGAATAGCCGTGATCGCGCCATCCTTTAGGCCAAGCTGAATGCCGGCCTTGACCATGCCGCTAATAAGCGCCGAAGCGTCGAAAGGCGGCGGCGGCGCAGGCGTAAACATCTGAACAAACGGTTGGTCTATTTGCTGCGCCTTAGCTTCCTCAGCGGCGAAACGCTCCCGCAGTTCTTGTAATCCTAACTGGCAGTTGAAGCGTAAAATGAACTCGCTAATATAAACAAGGGCTTCTAACGCCGCCCTTAACTCTTCCACACCAAGGCCGCGAGCGCGCGCATTGGCAATGCGCTGTTGAAACCCCTTCCACATGAACGCCTTATATCTGTGGGGGGCGTTAAACTTTAGGCTAAGATCGTAAAGTTTGCTCGCCTTGTCCTTAGTGTTGAAAATTACCTGATTATTGCGGCGGATATGTTCGGCAAGTAATTCATCGCTAAGAGCGGAGCTAAGCGCGGGAAGCGCGGTATTGGCTAAAGCTGACATAATATTAATCCTTGTATTGCTGTTGTTAATGCTAATGTTTAGGCGCTAAAGCAGTCCATCAATCTTGTAAGTTCTTTCTTATACTCAACATCATCCATCTTGCTCGCGTGCTTAGCGATAGTGTGTAGTGCGAATTTAAGCTTAGGATTAGTCACCTCATCAAGGCGTGCATTGTATTCTGCGGGCGACATGTCTTTAACATGTTTTAACGCTGGCGTATTTAGCGCCGCAGTCCCCGGTTTAAGCCTGCCCACAGGTTTTTCGGAACCATCTTCATTAAAATTGGCGTCATTCAACATAAAGCTTAGGTTATTATCCATGGTCTTTATCCTTGTGTTTAGGGTTATGTTTATCGCTATTCGTCTACTATTAACCTAGTCGCCTTCCCCCGGTTGCTCCCGGTTCCAACCGGGTGTTCCAACCGGAGGGGGGTTATAGGGGGTGGAACACACACCCCACTTGGAAGGGGTTGGAAGGGGTTGGAAGGGGGTTGGAAGGGGGGTTGGAAGCCTATTGTTAGCTGCTAACCGAGTGCTAGTTCGGGTGGTTTAAAGACGAGTTTATTGCGTGGGTGAGACGGCGGCCCATGCGTTTCAATACTAATCAGGCCGTTACCTAATAGCCTATCCATCGCTTTCTTGAAGTTTGCTTTGCTAATGCCATCGCCCTTAGGATGGGCGGCAAACTCTCTAGCAGCAAGCATAGGTGAAACGTCGCGACCTTCCTTTCCATATTGTTTGAGCAATTCAACAAACTTGTTATCCATATTAACATCGCTATTT
>DATBQC010000179.1:0-3258 GCA_036561065.1 Methylobacter sp.
TCACGGTGTTTATAAACCAGGTAACGTTAAATTGACGCCAAGCATTTTGGCTAACTCACAAAAACACGTCTCTGAAAAATTCGGCGTTCCTGCAAACACGTTGAATTTCGTATTCCACGGCGGTTCAGGCTCAACTCCTGAAGAAATCAAGGAATCAATCAGCTACGGCGTGATTAAAATGAACATCGATACCGACACCCAATGGGCAACTTGGGAAGGCATCATGAACTACTACAAACAAAACGAAGGTTATTTGCAAGGCCAAATCGGCAACCCGGACGGTGACGACAAACCAAACAAAAAATACTACGATCCGCGCGTCTGGCAACGTGCCGGTGAAGTCGGCATGGCTGTTCGTTTGGAACAAGCTTTCCGGGAATTGAACGCAGTTGATACCCTGTAAGCTGATAAGTTGAGAAAAAGGCCGGTGCATCTGCATCGGCCTTTTTTTTGTCCGGCGGTCGGCAAGAAATACCGAAAATCAAAAGATGAATGATCTGCTGTTATAATAGACAGAATTCAAGCGGCAGAAACACGGCGCCTGACAGAACAACACATGACGAATAACCCACTAATATAGTAAACTATACCAACCTCACACCACGGTTAGCACGATGACTGCATCAAACAATGTAAACCCGCACGAAATCCATAAATTCGGCTCGATGGCGGAACGCTGGTGGGATACCCAGGGCGAATTCAAAACCCTGCACGATATTAACCCGCTCAGGCTCCAGTTTATCCAGCGGTATGCGGATATTGCAGGTAAGCGAATCGTTGATGTCGGCTGCGGCGGCGGCATTTTAACCGAAGGCCTGGCTAAACAGGGTGCGGATGCGTTGGGCATCGACCTGAGTGGAGACCTGATCGACATAGCCGATCTGCACGGGCTTGAATCCGGTGTGGCCGCGCATTATCAAAAAATCAGTGCCGAAGACTTGGCCGAGCAGCAGCCGGAAAGCTTCGACCATGTAACCTGCATGGAAATGCTCGAACATGTACCCGATCCCGGCTCGATCATTTCCGCCTGCGCCAGAATGGTCAAACCCGGCGGCATGGTGTTTTTCTCGACGCTGAACCGCAAGCCCAAAGCCTATTTATTGGCTATTTTTGCAGCGGAATATGTGCTGCAAATGCTGCCCAAAGGCACCCATGATTTTAAAACCTTTATCAAACCGTCGGAGCTGTGCCAGACAGCGCGAGCAGCAGGTCTTGAGTTGCAAGGCATGGTCGGCATTGAATACAACCCGTTCAGCAAACGTTTCAGCCTGGGCAAGGACATAGACGTCAATTACATCGCCGCCTTTAAGCGTCCCGATTAACATGACCGCCGATTTCAAGTTATCCTGCGTATTATTCGACTTGGACGGAACGCTGGTCGATACCGCACCGGATTTGATTTCGTGCCTGAACCGCGCTCTAAATGTACACGGCTTTGATGCCGCTGCAACTGAAATCGTCAAGCCGTTTATATCGCACGGCGCTGCGGCCATGATCAACGCCAGCCAACCCTCAATTGATGATCGGTTAAAGGCCGACATTTTGGACACCATGCTCAGTCATTACCAGGACAATATTGCCGAACACACGGTTTTTTTCTCCGGCATGGCTGATACGCTGGCTGCGATTGAAGCGCAAGGACTTAAATGGGGCGTGGTCACCAACAAGCGCGAACGCTTCACCAACCCGCTGATGGACGCGTTAAAGCTGACCGAGCGCGCCGCCTGCATCGTCAGTGGCGATACCACGGCCAACCCAAAGCCGCACCCGGAACCGATGCTGTTAGCCTGTAAACAGGCGGATGTTAATCCGCAGGAATGCGTTTATATCGGCGACGCCCGGCACGACATTACCGCCGGGAAAAATGCGCACATGAAAACCTTGGCCGCAGTTTACGGCTATATTAACCCCGGCGATGCCCCGGAAACCTGGGGCGCTGATGCATTAATCGAGTCGCCCGAGCAAATATCAACCTGGATAGACGCATTGCTATGCCGCTAACAAATCAAGTCATCTTAATTACCGGTGCAGGCGGAGGCTTAGGCAGCACCGCTGCTCTGGCTTTAGCCAAGTACGGTGCACATATCATCCTGCTGGATAAAAACATCCCAAAACTGGAAGCGATTTACGATGCGATTTTAGCAATCAAAGCGCCCGAGCCGGTCATTTACCCGTTCGATCTGGCTGGTGCCAATGAAAACGAGTACCAGGACTTGGCCGACAAGATTGATGAAAAATACGGCTCGCTGCAAGGCATTTTGCATTCGGCGGTAGAGTTCAGTGCTTTTTCACCGATCGCTACGCACAAGACCAAAGACTGGGGACACACCTTAAACGTCAATCTGAACGCGCCTTTTTTATTGTGCCGAGTTTTGTTGCCGGTGCTGCAAAAAAGTGAGCATGCTTCTATCGTATTCACCTCCGATTCTTCAGCCAGGAAGGCGCCGGCTTACGCAGGGGCTTACGGCGTGTCGAAGATAGCCCTGGAAGGCTTGGCTAATGAACTGGCCGAAGAGCATGAAGCCTTCGGTAAAATCCGGGTCAATACCCTGATTCCGGGGCCGATAGACTCCCCGCTAAGAAAACGGGCCTATCCGGCCGAAGATAAAAGTAAGCTGCCATCAATGAAATCACTGGCTCCCATTTATCAGTATTTATTCGGCTCAGAAAGCATAGGCATCACCGGCCAAGCTATCGATGCCCGAACCTTCTATCTATAACCGAATTATTATGGCTGAAAGAGAAGACGTTGTTTTAACCCGAGATGTCAATATTGTCACCATTCCAGAGGGCAATACCGGAATCTTAAGCAAAGGCCAGATCGTCACCATTCATCAGGCGCTGGGCGACAACTACACTGTGGTTAGCGAACATGGTCATATGGTGCGAATTGCAGGAGCCGATGCCGATGCCTTGGGCAAGGAACCGCATACGCTGCATACGCTGGTGTCGGCGACCGATGCGGCTGCGGTTGAAAAAAACTGCTGGGAAGTGATGAAAACGGTTTACGATCCGGAAATCCCGGTCAACATCGTCGATCTCGGCTTGGTTTACGAATGCAAAGTGACGCCGAACCAAGAAGGGCTGAATGATGTCCATGTGATGATGACCCTGACTGCTCCAGGCTGCGGGATGGGGCCGGTAATCCAGAGTGACGTGGAAAAATGTATCCGCGCACTGCCCGGCGTCGCCAACGTTAATGTCGAGGTGGTGCTGGACCCGCCGTGGTCGCGGGAAATGATGTCGGAAGCTGCTCAG
>DATBQC010000180.1:0-1872 GCA_036561065.1 Methylobacter sp.
TATGGAAAGTCGATTATCAGCGAACGCTGAATAATCTTTCAAACCTGCCGTTCGGGGATATTTTTAAAAGCTTGCAAGCGATAGGCGAAACCATTAATAAGGAGCTTAACAAGGAGCTGGAACAGCAAGTTCCTTTGTTTGAGAAACAAATCAAATCCTTCAGTGAAGAGCTAATCAAGCAATTGGACGAATTTCGCCGTCAGCTGGAAAAAGCTGCCCCGCCTGAAAAACAGCAGCCTCATTCCAGTACCATCTAACCGTTTATCTCCGGATTCAGGCGGTTGTTAATCGCGAAGCTATTCGGCATCCTCATCCACCCGTATTTTTCCCGAAAAAACAAAATACTGATAGCCATTATAAACAAGCATTACCGGAACTAAAAAACCGATGCCGGTGAGCATGAATATCAAGGTTTTACTGGAAGATGCCGCGTCAATTAGCGTTATCGAAGACGGGATCATATAAGGATAATGGCCTATCGTCATTCCCATCAGCGAGGCAAAGAAACTAAACATGCTCCAGAAAAAAGGGCTCTTTTCAAACCCTCGCCGCAATGCCCGTATTAACATTAAAAAACTAAAGCTGATCACCCCTAGAAAAAAAATCAACAGACGTCGTGATGCATAATCATCCCAGCGCGCGGCAACATGGGGATTGAACTGTAGCGTCCAGATAATGACTGCTACACCGATTGATATTGCAAAAATGGCGGCAACATAAGCATGGCGGATACTGATTCGCTGCAGCTCGCCTTCCGTTTTTATTATTAAATAAGTCGCCCCCAGTAACCCATAGCCGACAACGACTCCGACAGCAACTAACAAGGAAAATGGCGTGAGCCAAGCCCAGCCGCCATCCAACCCGGTACCGGTCACATTCAATCCGCTGATCAAACCGCCAAACACAAGCCCCTGAGCGATGGCAGCCAACAGACTGCCTCCACCAAACGCCATATTCCAAAGGGCTTTATTGTGCGCATGACTGCGAAACTCAAAGGCAACGCCACGGAAAATAAGCGCGAATATCATCAGCATAATCGGAATATAAAGCGCATGCAGCACAATTGCATAAACCAGCGGAAATGCGCCAAAGAGTGCGCCGATCAGCAGCACCAGCCAAGTTTCGTTGGCGTCCCATGTCGAACCCAAACTGGCCATCATAATCGTGCGCTGCTTTTCATCACGGTTTAGCAGGAAAAGAATTCCCACCCCCAAATCAAAGCCATCCACAACGATATATAAAAAGAAGATCAGCCAAATTATAAAAAACCAGATGTTGGCCAGGAAAACATGAAGCTCATTAAACATGAGGTTCACCTCCTTTATTCTGGTCTGGACTGTCTCTGACAACTCGCCTTTCTCCGCCAATAATTTTTGAGAGGGGGTTATTTAATGGCGCCTCGGCCATATCAGGCCCCTTCCGGATAATTCTGGCTGCAAAAACCACAAACACCATAAAAAGCATTGCATAAACAATAACGAAACTAATAAGACTGACGAGCACAGCAGAAGCGGGCAAGGTCGATGCAACATCATTGGTGCGCAACACGCCATAGATCACCCAAGGCTGGCGACCAACCTCCCTGACTATCCAGCCGCACTCTGTTGCCAGATAACCAAGAGGTAAAGAAGCCAGCCATGCATAGAGCAGCCTCCGGTTTTTAGCAATATGTTGGGGCGTTAATTGACCTCTAAACCAGCACACCAGCGTCCATATTATCAGTGCAAATAAACCGAACCCGATTGCCGCCATGATACGGAAACAATAAAAAATCAGCGGCATTGCGGGAGGCCGATCAACCGGCGGAAATGACTTTAAGCCAATGACTCGTCCATCCAAACTCCCGGTAGCCAGAACACTCAATACATTGGG
>DATBQC010000181.1:0-7930 GCA_036561065.1 Methylobacter sp.
GGTTTTCATGTCTCGTAGAGCAATACCGTCCAAGACTAATTTTGACATTTGGTGCTTTCGCATTTGAGTTTGGTCGAAGAGCAATATATAAAAATGACTCACACAATTATCGCCATTATCGCTATTGGAATTCAAAATCTCTTGGTGATGAGTTTCGTAGTCGTACTGAACCCTCCAACATTTTACGTCAACGTAACATGATACCACTGCTCCATCGTAGTATAGCAGGAGGATATTTTATCCAAGGCCATGAGCAATTTTGCGGCCAGCCCAATGCCAACTATTTTGAGTTCACGGGTTTACACCTCGCTGAACTCATCATGCAATTATTCGTAGAGACTGATGATGTGTGGATTACCTAACCCTACCTTCGAAAGGAACGAACCGATAGCGAACGCTGATTGGCGGTTTGCTACGCGAAACCACCCTACTACGGATTTATGTATAATCGGCATAAGATAAGGAGATATTAACGTGACTGAATTATATAAAACCTTACAGCAGCAGAAAGCCAGCATTTTGGGTATTGCCAAGAGTTACCACGCAGTAAATATCCGCGTGTTTGGTTCCGTTGTGTGTGGCAAAGAAAACCAGGACAGCGACATTGACTTATTGGTCGATTTCTTACCCGGAACAACGCTATTAGATCAGGTCGGCTTGATTGATGCTCTATCGAGCGCATTGGGTCGCAAGGTCGATATAGTCAGCGAACGTGCATTGAACAAACACTTGCGTCAGCGGGTTTTGCAAGAAGCTGTTCCGCTATGAAAGATCGGTTTATTTTCATTGCAGCGGCACTGGAAAGCATCGAATTGATTCAGTCTTATACCGAAGGTTACGATTTAACTGGATTTTTGGCTGATAGAAAAACGCAGGATGCACAGTGATCCGCAATCTGGAAATCATCGGGCAACCGCTTAAAGATTTTGGCATTGAAACTTTGTTAGCCAGGTAGGGGCGCACCGCGCACCATTTGGCAGGGCTTTTTTAGAACATTCCAACGGGCAATCTATTTTTTCAGGCATCAAGATTTCCAGTACGGTTGGATTCCGAAAAGGGGCGCGATGCGCCCCCTACAGAGCTGATGATCCGGTCTGTCGCTCTACTACTTAACCACACTTAACCGCAGAGAACGCACGCGACAACACGGCTCGTGCGTCGAACATTGAGTTTTTCGCATCTTCAGCGGCGCGGCTAGCCTCGGCTCCGGCCTGTTCGGCGCTACGGGAGTACTCCTGAACGTTAGCTGTGGCCTCTTGGGCTTGAGCATGTAATATTTGGGCAGCATCACGCAGCCTTTGCGCATCATCACGAGCCTGTTCAGCTAAGCGCTGGGCATCTTGAGTTTCTGCAAGCGCTTGTTGCAGTTGTGATAATACAAACTCGGCCTGACGATGAAGGCCCCGTATCCTATCCATAGAAGTTTGGGCTTCGCTGAGCTGTTGTCCAATTTCTTGGCAACGGTTGGTCGACTGCTCGCTAAACTGGGCTACTTGGGCGGCGTGCTCCTGAGATTGACTCGCTGCCTGACCGGCGGTATAGGCGGATGTTTGAGCGTCGCTGGCAAATCGAGCGGCTTGTTGCGCCTCCTCTTCTGCCTTGCTAGCAGCCTGGGCCACTGTTTGAGCGCTGCCGTTAGCATTTTGAGCTGAGTTGCCGGCATTTTCAGCTTGTTGCTGGGCCTGGCCGGCATGATCTTGCGCTGTCCGCGCAGAGGTCTCGCTTTCATTTGCCGCACGAGCGGCCGATTCAGCATGGGTGCGGGCTTCTTGCTCTGCACTGTTCGCATTTTCGGCGTTGGCCTTGGCTTGCTCGGCATTGCCGGCAGATGTCTGGACGTGTTCCTGAGATTGTCCCGCTGCTTGACCGGCTGTATAAGCGGATGATTGAGCGTCGCTGGCAAATCGAGCGGCTTGTTGCGCCTCATCCTCTGCCTTGGTAGCTGCTTGGGCGGCTGTTTGGGCGCTGCTGTCAGCATTCTGTGCTGCGTTTTCGGCATTTTCAGCATCTCTTTCAGCATGATGGCGAACTAATGCGGCTTGATGAGCATGCTGATCAGCTTGAACTGAACGTTCGGATGCGGCTTGTGCTTGTTGTTCAGCAGATTGAGCGAGTTCTTCGCAACGTTGTGCAGCCTGTCTGGCGCGTTCGGCTTCTTGATTGGCAATATCGAGTGCTTCGGAAATTTGTTCGGACATCAGCGTTACCTTCTAATTTTTGTAATTTATTATGGTTTAAGGTTAATGGGATTCTATCAGCAAAAGTATTGCCGGAACAACATCGGCATCATCCAGATGAAAGCCGGGTAGACCTTGCTTCCGGCTTATGCCTGATATACCTGAGATGGCTACGGACATCGGCTAAAATAATTTCCTTGAAGGAGTGTCGGAAGAGTAACGGTTAATGGGACGGTGTCGGCGATCCCGTAGCCGTAGCGGCGGACGTTTTGACGAAGTTGTAGCGTCAGCATAGTTCTGTAAGTTGGGCATGATTTTTATGCCCAACATTACGATGTTTCAATATGACGGTAGATTTTGGGTTTAACCGCAACCATTCCACCACCGGATCGGATACCGAAATGATGGGCAACGAAAAGCTGTCGCCTCGGCAATTGCTCCTGCATTGCTCTACCTCCTGCATCCATGCAGTCGTAAAGCGCCTACTTTTGGTGCCTATCCTATAGTCCTTGATGTTCACACTGGAAGGTTTAGCCTAAGGGCGCTGTTGCCTTGCGTGCGACCTTTGCCTTGATGTCGGCTTTGGCTTTATGGAAGTTTTTACTTTTAGCCGGGTGTTTATCGGCACTTTTGGCCTGGGCAATACTTTTAGATAGGGCCTTGTTCTTGTTAACGGGCTTGATGCTGGTTTGAATTCGGCTAGTCGTTTTAGGCTGAGTCTGGGCAATACTTCTGACGTTATTTCTGTGCACAGGCTTATGATAACTGCGATTGGAGGTTGCTATGGTGCGCGTAGCCGTAGCCGTTGCGCCGCCTCTATTACCACAGTCCAGTTGGTAGGGCGGACTGCCTGCCGAGTTGGTAGCCATGGTATTAATGTTTCTGGCAGGGTCGGCGTTGGATAGATTGGCGAAACTGTCATCCATTTTTTGCATCATTAGCTGATAACGTTCTTTGCTGGTCGTGCCGCCCATGACTACGCCGATCAGGTGTTTGCCGTTTTGATGCGCCGCGCCGATCAGGTTGAAACCCGATCCGCAGGTGAATCCTGTTTTCATACCTTCGGCACCTGGATAGTTGGCGGTAAACTTGTTGATACCACGCAGTTCTGTACCTTTGTAATTAAAGCTGTGTGCTGCAAAGTAGTGATAATATTCGGGGAAATTGCGCTGCGCTTTCCAGGCCAGAACGGCCATGTCTCGCGATGTGGTCACTTGCCAGTCGTTGGGCAGTCCGGTCGCGTTCATAAAACGGGTATTGTACATGCCCAATGAATGCGCTTTCGCGGTCATATTGGCGGCAAAGTTCTCTTCGGTGTCGCCCAGGTGCTCGGCAAGGACAACGGATGCGTCATTTGCAGAACGGGTGATAATAGCCAAAATAGCGTCTTCGACGGTTAAATGCTCGTTGCGCCGTAAGCCCAGTTTGCTATTCGGTTGCTGTGAGGCATGAGCTGAGGCGGTCAATGAATCGTGCAGATTAATTTGCCCCGCTCTCAATGCGTCGAATGTCATGTACAGCGTCATGAGTTTGGTAAGCGAGGCGGGATACCATGACTGAGTCGCTTCTATTTCATGCAAGACGTTGCCGTTGTCTGCGTCAATAATGATGGCGGCATGGCGACCGTAACTGGCCTCGGACACGGCAAGCAGCCATACGGCATTTAAAATAAGTAGCGCTAGTTTAACTTTAGTCATTTAAAACGGGTCTCAGGAAGATCGATATCCGAAAGAACCTGTGCGGCTTTGATGTCGGTGCATCACGACCACGCTAGGTATCTTACGGGGTTAAGTTGGTTTTGTAGGATGTGCTGAGGAACGAGGCGCATCATTCGCGATCGATGCGCTTCACTGTATTTAGCACATCCTACGCACTACAAATTTTAAAAAACGCAGATTATAAACTGCGATGATTGCAATACGTAAGCGGATTTTGGTTTTCAGTAAAAAGCATGATCACAACACAACTAAAACTTTGTGCAGGTGTAAGGTGGTTCTCCCTTGCAAATCCCCCAATAACTGCCGAAATCGCCTTCTTCGTTGGGCTTCCAGGTTTCTGAAAATGCTTCGAAGACTATGCCGCTCCAGCCTTTATCAACCAGTTTTTTGAATGTCGATTTGACGACTAGCTCCTGATTTTTCTTGCCGGCAACGCCGCAACGCTGCTGGGTGAACTTATTGGTTTCAATGCCGCCTTCGGGGCCGTTCGGCCAGCCAAATTCTGTTAGGATCACTTCTTTGCCGGGATAAGTCCGGCGTAGTTCCTCAATTCGTGCAATATGAAAATCAGCGGCTTTGTTTGCAGGGGTGCAAGGGATAACGTCGGAATGTTTGTTTTCCCACCACGGAAAAATATTGATTCCTATCCAATCGACTTGTGCTCCGAAATTGGTTATGTGGCAAGGCGAAACGCGGTTGCACCATTCCCACCATGTATCAATCGTGGTTATCGGCTGAGAGACGCCCGCTTCGCGCAAAGCGTTTATGCAGCGGGTAATTTCACCATCGAAGGCATAGTTGTTGCGAGTTCTGACTTCGGAACCGCAGCTTAGCTTTATGATGGTTTTGGGGTAGGCTTTTGCGACTTCAATGCCTGCGCTTATGGAACGCGAATTGACCGCTATGTCATCATCCAACCAGATGATCGCAATGACTTTAATATGCCGGGCTTCGGCGGCAGCGAAGGTGTATTCCAGGCCATTCATGACTCCATAGGTCATGATGCAGCGGAAAGGGGTCTCTTTGATTAATTTGTCCAGCAGTTCATTGATTAGCTCTTTGGACGGATGCGCGCCGTAATCGGGGTTGAGTTTGCCTACATAGGGGCTGAAGGCGGCGCACTGCAAGGCTTCTTTGTGGATGGTTTTTTTGGTCTGCTCGCGTGCCGTTGCGTTCTGGCACGCAACCAACGTGATGAAAACTATGATTAGTAACAGTGACTGTTTCATGAAACGCTCTCAAGAAGGTTTAGGCTGGACGGGATTTGCGATCCCGTTCGTAACGTTCGCATACTGTTGACTTTAAACAGAGTGACAGGCGGCAACGCAAGAGTAGGGCGTGTACGGCACGCCCTATGAATGTTCAACTCATTTCGACCATTTATCTTTTATAACAAAAAACGGGATAACACAGCCTATCAGTATGCATACAATCAATACGGCCCACGCTGCTTGACTCCACGCCACCGGATAAATATCGGCTTTGACCGGCTTGCTGATGCCGGGAATGCTGGGTAAATCGGCATCGCCACCATCGACTTTTAATTGCGCCTTCATGCCTTTTTCCATGTGCTGCGCCAGTTCGCAATGCACGAGGTAGGTTTTTTTCTGACTGGGTACAATTAATGAGGCCTTCAATTCGCCTTGTCCGTAGAGTTCCAGGTGAAACATACCTTGCGGATAGATATAGCCGGGCAAGCCGTGAATCATTAACTGGTGGCGGATCTGGTCGTCATTGATGAAGGTGATATTGATCCGGGAGCAGGGCTTAACATCCCATTCCTGGTTATCGAAAGCGAACATTTTGCCGGGGAATCTCAGTGCGTATTTTTGCCCGGCATGGATGGTGATGTTGACGTCGCCGGAAATCTTTGGACAATCCTTGGGCAGATTGTCCCTGTTGGCATTCATGATCATGCCTTTTTCATTCATCATCATACCGTCATCCATCGTCATCATGGTTTCGTCGGCAAGCGCTGCATGGCAATGCAAGCCCAGCAGCATCAGCAGTGTTACTAATAACTTCATAGTTTTTTCTTCCGCTTATAAACTAATACCAGAAAAATAATCAGCCCTAAGCTCAAACCCGCAGCCAAGCCGAACACGATGATGCGAACGTAATCGGGCGCAATTAATCCGGGCTCGCCCAGTAACGGCGCAAACTCGCCTTCAGCCCAGACCGCTTGTTTCTTGGCGTAGTAATCTTTGTTGAAGACTTGGTCGAGCAATGCGTCATGCATTTTCGGCATGCCTTGTTCATCGATCATGGGCTTGTAGGCCAGGATAGCCATGTTGCCGCCGGGTTCCATGCCGTCGGTGGTGGTGCCGGTCGGCACATGATCATGAAACATCCACAAGCCGGGGCCGTAACTGTCCAAGCCGTTGTTTCGGGTGCGCAGACGTAAATCGAGTCGTTGCGCTGGAGCGATGTCGAATACATCCCGCGTTACCTGTAAGCCGGCCGGTTGTTCAACGCCGTCATAAGCCGTGATGGTGGCCTTATGGCCGTGGATATGCAGTGCCACCAGCGAGCGCTGGGCGTTGGCGACATGCAGTTTTATATCTTCATTTTCATTGGCCACAACCACGGCGTCCCTTAGCGTGTAGGGAAAGGAATGGCCGTTTAGCATGAAGTAGTTTTCAAACGATTCGGTCATGTTGTATTCGCGGCTCATCCGGTGTGCGATAAGTCTTGGATCGTTCGCGCCCTGAATGATTTTCGCCAGTTTTTTATCGACCGACTGATAATACAAGTCGTATTCCTGGCTGTATGATTTTTGCACAGCAACCGATGGATGACGCACTTGCCCCGCGCCGATATTAAAGGTTTGCACCCAGTTATCGGGCCGGTTTTCTTCGACGATAAACATGCCGTTCAAGCCCATCATATAATGCTGGGCGGTTTGTACGTGGCAATGATAAAACATGGTGCCGGCATGCCGGGGCTGGATTTCATAAGTATGGCTTTTGCCGGGGAACACCGGGTGTTCTTCCATGCCGTCATTATCGTCACCGGCAGGAGTTTCCCAGGAATGATCGACACCGTGAAGATGGATGGTGTGCGGCAGATAATGGGTATTTTCCAAGGTGATATAAACTTTGTCGCCCTGTTCAACCCGAATCACCGGGGAGGGCGCGCGCAGCAGCGGATTGGCAACCAGAGAGTTGAAGTTCTTAAGCGCCATGCCGCTGGATTTTGGCGCGAATACCCAAAGCCCTGGCTGGATGCCGGGGGCAATGTCGAAGGTGTTGATCAGGAAGTTGCCGTCTGGACTCGCGCCGTTTAACTCCACAACTTCCAGTTTGATACGGATGATGTCGGGATCGCCGTCGTTGTCCAGGTCATCGGTCATGGTCAAGGCATCCTGAGCCAGATGCGTCTGCATCAAGGTCTGCATCGACACGTTGTTGGCGCCTTTAACGGCCACGGCAATATCGTAAGGATTGTCCGGTTCGCAGGACGGAGCGGCCTCGATTTTTACGCCGTCGATAACCTGCGCCTGCCGCCAGTCTGGATGCTCATTGGAGCAGGGTTTTTCCACTGCGGCGGTTTCCTCTGAGCGGTTAAAAACAGTCTCAGGCGGCGTAATACCGGCCTTTTGTAACGGGGTCGGTGCAAAATAGACGGCAACGGAGGTTAATGCGGCGATAAGCAGGACTGCTAAGGGGATGAGGTATTTCTTGGGCATAAGAACGACAGAAAATTTCTATAAAGTAGAGCTATTGTAAATGCCTGCCAAGTTAAAACCTAGGTGCATTTTAAATGCTTTTTATGCGCAGGCCGATAATAAGGCTCTGGCTGGTTTAATTTTTCTCCTGATACCCGGAGTTATTTTAAATAACACCGCAGGGCATTAATACTTGCTATAATTCCGAGAAATTATAATGTTTGCAGAGAGCTACCTCAGTGAGGCATAAGACTCCTCAGCCTTTATTTGTACAAATCTTTACTTGGTATTAAAGCATGTCTAATTCGAACTCGTACAACCCTGATCTTGATTGGACCCAAGTAAGGGAAACGTCAAAAATGCTCATA
>DATBQC010000182.1:0-2845 GCA_036561065.1 Methylobacter sp.
AGATAACGCAAGAGACTCTTGTCCAATCCCCGCCTATTCCCAATGATGCACTCATCATTGTGCCTATGCGCGGCACTGTCCTGTTCCCGCAAAACGTCGCTCCGTTAGTGATGGGCCGTAAAGCCTCTATCGCTGCGGTACAGCAGGCGGTACGTTCCGAAAAGCCGATCGGCTTGTTGATGCAGAAGCGCGACAAAGATGAAGACCCTGGCCCGGATGACCTCTATACGGTCGGCACCGTGACGGAAATTTTGCGCTACATAACCGCTCCTGACGGCAGCCATCATGTCGTCGGTCAGGGTATGCAACGCTTTCGTGTGCAGGAGTTTTTACCGGATTTCCCCTTTCTGGTCGCCCGAGTTGAACGCTATGAAGAGCCTGAACTGAATACTCAGGATGTCGAAGCACGAGTCATTACACTTAAACAAAAAGCCTTGGAAGTGCTGACCCAGACGCAACAAGCGCCCGATGAACTAATTAATGCAATCCGATCTATCAGCTCACCCGCCATGCTGGCCGACCTGCTTTCCAGTTACCTGATTTCAAAACCCACCGATAAACAAGAAATTCTGGCACTGTTTGATATACGGGAACGTATCGACAAAATCCTGGAATTGCTTAATTACCAAATCGAAGTCTTAAAGCTGTCCAACAAGATTAACGAAAAAACCCAGGAAACCATGGGCCAGCAGCAACGCGAATTCGTGTTGCGCGAACAAATGAAAGCTATCCAAAAAGAATTGGGCGAAGACGAAGGCGGCGCTGCCGAAATTGAAGAAATCAGTAAAGCCATCGCTGCCGCCAAGATGCCTGAAGAGGTGGAAAAACAAGCGCGCAAGGAACTCGGTCGCTTGCAGCATATGCCCGATGCCAGCGGCGAATATTCGATGATCCGCACTTACCTCGATTGGTTAACCGAACTGCCCTGGTCGGTCGCAAGCGCCGGTGTTATTGACATAGCAAAAGCCCGTGAAATCCTTAACGAAGATCATTACGGCCTGGAAAAAATCAAGCAGCGCATCTTGGAATTTCTGGCGGTGCGCAAACTGAACCCAAACGGCAAGAGCCCTATTTTATGTTTTGTCGGGCCGCCCGGCGTCGGCAAAACCTCGTTGGGGCGCAGCATTGCCCGAGCGACCGGACGTGAATTTGTCCGCGCCAGCCTCGGCGGTACGCATGACGAAGCCGAGATCCGCGGTCACCGGCGCACTTATATCGGTGCGCTGCCGGGCAACATTATTCAGTCCATCCGCAAAGCCGGCACCAATAACCCGATTTTCATGCTTGATGAAATGGACAAACTCGGTTCAGGATTTCAGGGCGACCCTTCTTCCGCCTTGCTGGAAGTACTGGATCCCGAACAGAACTCGACTTTCCGTGACAATTATTTGGGTTTAGCATTCGACCTAAGCCATGTCATGTTTATCGGAACAGCCAATGTACTGGACAGCATTCCCGCGCCGTTGCGCGACCGGATGGAAGTGATCGAGCTAACCGGCTATACCTCGGATGAAAAGCTCCAGATTGCCAAACGCTATCTGGTACATAGGCAACTGGAAAGCAACGGTTTAACTCCCGAGCAATGCGCCATCAGCGAAAACGCGATAATGACCATTATCCAGGACTACACTCGCGAAGCCGGATGCAGAAACCTCGAGCGCGAAATCGGTTCCGTGTTTCGTCATGTCGCGATGCGTATTGCCGAAGGTATTGTCGACAAAGAGCAAATCGACAGCGAACATATTCCAGGCATACTGGGGCCGAAAAAATTCGACAGCGACGTCGCGATGCGCACCAGCGTTCCTGGCGTTGCGACAGGACTTGCCTGGACGCCGGTTGGCGGCGACATTCTGTTCATCGAAGCCACCCGGGTACCCGGCAACGGCAAGCTGATCCTGACCGGCCAATTGGGCGAAGTCATGAAAGAAAGCGCCCAGGCCGCATTAAGCCTAGTCAAATCGCGCGCCCATGAGCTGGGTTTAAACCCGGAACACTTCGAAAAAAGCGACATCCATGTTCACGTTCCGGCAGGCGCAATTCCCAAAGACGGCCCCAGTGCAGGTGTCGCGATGTTTACAGCCCTTTATTCGGCTTTTTCCGACAAGGTTGTAAAAAACGATGTCGCGATGACAGGGGAAATCAGCTTACGCGGACTGGTGCTGCCGGTCGGCGGCATTAAAGAGAAAGTCATCGCCGCCGCAAGAGCCGGGATAAAAACAGTCATGCTACCCGCCCGCAACCAAAGAGATTTTGAAGAAATACCCGAAGCGGTAAGAAACCAACTCCAGTTTGTCTGGCTGGAAAAAGTTGACGACGTGTTAAAAGTTGCCATGGAAAAGTGATGTGGCGTAGATTTTTTTGAATGGGCGCTTCGTACCTTAGCCTGCCCTATCATACTGACAAAACAGAGTTAAGCTTGGCTGTCTGGTAACATTTTTTGGAATGTGTTTATCGTCCAAAGCAAAAAATCGGTTAAGATTAGAGGACTTACCACGTAACCGATAAAGGCTAAAAATGAGTTTCAAAACCCGTTTAATAAAAATGGCAATAAAATTAACACCCAACATGATGATTATATGGGTGGCCAATATAATACTTAAGGGCATTGCAGAATTAACTGACTTTAATTTTGACCTCGAAACCCGAAAAGCATACGTTCAAATACAGCTCGTCGGCGAATCTGAAACGATTGAAGTTTGGCTGGAAGATTTCGCCATTGTCAGCAATGAGGGGGCGTACCAATTAATCATTCAACAAGCGCAATCGAACCGGATCTGGTTGAATAATTTACTATCCCGTATCGCAGGGAAGGCCTGGGGAATTCCTGAGATACCTCAATTAACAG
>DATBQC010000183.1:0-5595 GCA_036561065.1 Methylobacter sp.
GTTGCATGCGCAAAATTTATCCCAAACTTATGAGCTCGCCCTGCAAAATGCGCCGATTTTAAAGCAGGCTCAAGCCAAGCAATCGGCCATCGGAGAATCAAAAGATCAAAGTATTGCAAGGTTTCTGCCCAATATCTCGGCTACTGGAGCCAGCAGCAAAAATCATCTGCATAACAAGAAAACCGGCAGTTTCAGAGGCCCCGACGCGAATCAGGAATTCTGGGACAATACCTTTAATGTCAACTTAACTCAGCCCCTTTTCCACTGGGATCACTGGATACAATTAAGCCAGTCCGACAATCAAATCGCCCAAGCTGAAGCCTCGTACTTGGCCGAATTGCAAAGCCTGATGGTCAACACGACCGAAACTTATTTCAACGTGCTGTATGCCCAGGATAATCTGCAATTTGCTACCGCGGAAAAGCAGGCTATCGCCCGACAACTGGATCAAGCCAAACAACGGTTCGAGGTAGGTATTATCGCCATCACCGATGTTAACGAGGCGCAGGCCGGTTTCGATCAGGCCAATGCCAATGAAATAGACGCAGCCAATAATCTGGATAATCAAAAAGAAGCATTAAGGGAAATCATCGGCGAAAACGATGCCCCGCTGAATGCACTGGGCGAACAACTCCCGTTGCTCAAGCCTGAACCGGCGGATATTTCGGCATGGAGCGATACGGCCGAACTGAATAATTTCAGCATCATTTCGGCATTCAATCAGGCCGAAATATCGCGCAAAGCCATCGACGTACAACGTAACGGCCATCTGCCCCGCCTGGATTTGGTTGCCTCTTACGGAGCATCCGATAACAACAGCAGCTTCGGCTTCCGTGGCGACACCCAAAGCGTCGGCGTACAACTGGAAGTGCCGCTGTTTGAAGGCGGTGCGGTAAATTCCCGAACCCGTCAGGCCGCCTACGAATACCAAGCCGCTAAAGAAGATTTGACCGCGAAAAAGCGCGCGGTCAAACGTCAGGTGAAAGATGCCTATCGCGGCGTCATGTCCGCCATCAGTCGCGTAGCCGCCCTAAAAGCCACGGTGACATCGGCGGCCAGCGCTCTTGAGGCAACCGATGCAGGCTTTGGCGCCGGCACTCGAAACATGGTCGATGTATTGAATGAACAACGGAATTTATACCGGGCAAAACGGGATTTTTCGCGCAGCCGTTACGATTACCTGATCAACAGCCTCAAGTTAAAACAAGCGGCCAGCAGTCTGAGTCAGGATGATATTGAACAAATTAACCGGCTATTGGCGGCCAATCCGTCCAAGTAATAATCGCTTAAAAACAGATCTCAGATGCCAAAAGTAGGCACCCTATCTACATGGACAGATATTTGCTCCTGCAATACTGCATTCACTACATCCATGTGAATTATGCTGGAGGTAGCACATCAGCTCACGCTATATTACCCCTCATCATTTCCAATCACGTGCCATTTTTCTGGTCCGTTATCACGGTATAAACGACATAAACGACAAAGATGACGGTTGAAATATAAATGATTGCTGACATGCTGTTTACCTTCTTAAAGTGAATTTATTAATTTGTCCAAAGTCGTCAGCTTAGCTGACTTTATTAGACAACCCATACAGCTTTATTGAGACTATATCAAAGCTTATCGTCCTGCATCAAAAACAAACGGCGGCAGCGGGCAATGCAGGGTTGCACATATGGCCCTTAGCAGCTCGGCTTCGTAAGTGGCAACTTTGCCGTCATGAAAAATCGTCAGCACCAGCGCGGAGATTAAGGCCTGTTTATCTAGCATCTGTAGTCCGTCCAGCTGATTCAACGCGGCGTCTGCGGAAAAAAACCAATTCTGAGGCGGCTCATAGTCCGGCCATTGTTGGGTATCGATCAGCATTTTTATGCGCGGCTGATAACGCCCCAGGGATTCCATGCCTTTTTGGTAGGCGGTAACGGCGGCGCCGGTTTCAGCATGGCCTTGCTTTGCCATGATCGAAAACAAGGTGCCGACCGCTCCCGGCAACTGCGTCAGGCTAAGATTGCCGTGCCGGTGTTGCGGATGCGCAGCATCGTTCAAATGGGTTTTTAACACGCGGCTCAACGCAAACTCAAAGGTATCGACCACGCCGTCGACCTCGATCAATCGCTGCACCAAGTCGGCTATAGATTCCAGCTGCTCCTGCGGCCGGTTTTTAATCAGCGGGAAGGCGATTTGCAACAAGGGCAGACGAAACGCCGTACCGAGCTTTCGTATTTCCGGTTGCAACGTTTCGGCGGCCATCACCGTCGTGCCGCCCAATTGTTCGGCAATCAGGTCTAATTGCGTTCGGCGCACGGTTTCGTCGGCATCAAGCAGCAACGCCAAGACTAGCGGCAATGCGTCAGTATTGGAATGGGCGGCGAGATACAGGCTTTCGGGTATCGACTGGCGCAGGCTTGAGGCAAGCTGAATGTGTCCATCATCGGGCATGCCGACCGTTTCGATCACCGCATTCGGCGTAACGGCAAAATTCTGCGATGCAAAACCGACCGTTGCTGAACTTTTTTCGACTACTTCTGCGCCGCTTTGAGTTTGTCCAAGCATTTGCTTAGCAAGCCGGTCTATTTCCGACTCATCAAAATTCGGCTCCAATGCCTTGATGCGCTGAATCAACGGCGGATGAGTCGCCAGCAGTGAACTGAATGACGCGCCGGTCGCAAACAACATGTGGCTGACTTCATCGGTGTCCACCGTCTGTAGTTCAGAGCCTTGCTGCGCGGCGGCTATTTTTTTCAACGCACCCGCTATGCCTACGGTCTGACGGGTAAATTGCACAGCTGAGGCATCGGCCAGAAATTCGCGTTGCCGGGATACCGCCGCCTTGATCAGTTGGCCGAAAAAAACGCCGATATAGCCAATCAAAAACAGCGCCAGACCAGCCAGATAAATAGCCATTGTACCGTCGGATCGACGGGAATCACCGGAACGAACACTACCATATCGGGCGCTGTTCAACACTGCCCTGCCGATCAGGCCGATGACCAAAATACCGAACAAAAAGCCCATCAGCCGTGTATTGAGCCGCATATCGCCGTTTAGGATATGACTGAACTCATGGCCGATTACACCTTGCAACTCGTCCCTGGATAACATTTCCAGCGTACCGCGAGTGACGGTCACCGCTGCATCGCTGGTGGTAAATCCCGCCGCAAAGGCGTTAATGGCCGATTCTTGTTCCAGCACGTAAACTTCCGGCATCGGAATGCCGGATGCAATCGCCATTTCTTCAACGACATTATACAATCGGCGGCGCAACGGGTCGCTGCTCCCTGCGGTAATCAGCGTTCCGCCAAGACTGCGGGCAACTGATCCTCCGCCTGAACTCAATGAGGCAATCTTGTAAAGGCTGGATAGGCTGATAAAGCCGATGGTAGCCAGTGAAATGCCCGCCACCAACGATAGATTATTCATGATCCAGTTGAAATCGGGGATCGTCGCTGTTCCCGCCTCATCACCCAAATTAATAACCAGCGCCGTTATCACCAGATTAACCGCCACGACTATCGCAATCACGGCCAGTATGAACATCAAGATCAGGGAACGGGTCTTGCGGCGGGCATCGTCCTGGCTTTGAAAAAAATTCATCTGCTTAACCTAAATGGCTTTAAGTAAAAGAAACTTTCGGTACCTGACGTTTTTCCGGCGCTTCTATTTCCAAATGCTCGGCAGGATTAAAATTAAACATCCCGGCCAGAAGATTGTTGGGGAAATTCTCGCGCCCGTTGTTATAGGTCATCACCGCATCGTTAAAAGCCTGCCGGGCAAACGCCACTTTGTTTTCGGTAGACGAGAGTTCTTCCTGGAACTGCATCATGTTCTGGTTGGCTTTGAGATCGGGATAGGCCTCGGCCAAGGCGAACATTTTGCCGAGACTACCCTGAAGCGCGGCCTCGGCACCTGCCAGTTGCCGGATCGCCTCGGGATCGGAAGGGTTCGCTCCGGCCGCCTTAAGCCCGGTTACCGCCGCATTCCGTGCGCTGATGACGGCATCAAGCGTCTCCTTCTCGTGCTTCATGTAGCCTTTAACGGCTTCGACCAGATTGGGTATCAGGTCATAACGCCGGGTCAGCTGAACATCTATTTGGGAGAAGGCGTTTTTGACGCCGTTGCGCAAGTTGACGAGCCGGTTGTAAATGCCGATAAAAAACAGCGCCACAACAATGATGAAACCGATTAATGCAAGCAAAACAGGCATGATGGTACTCCATGAAATAACAAGGTGTATCCTAATCATACAAGAGCAATTACTATCTGTCCTTTGTTTTTACACTACCCATAACCTATGCCTACCGATAACCGCCTGAAAATTATGCTGGCGATAGTTGTTGTCGCCATAATCGCGATTTTCAGCATCGACCCGATTGCCCAACAGCCGGGTTACCATAACTTTGCCGACCACCGCCGCATGCTCGGCGTCGCTAATTTCTTCAACGTGCTATCCAATCTGCCATTCATCATTATCGGCATCATGGGCATGCGGATGCTCGCGTTGCGCCAAGCGACCGGTGGCTTAGCCGAATTGCGGCCGATGTACTTGACGTTTTTTATCGGGGTGTTTTTAACCGGTTTCGGTTCTGCGTACTACCATTACCACCCCGACAATCAAACCCTGTTTTGGGATCGCCTGCCGATGACGATTGCGTTCATGGCCCTGTTCAGCGCCATTATCGGGGAATATATTTCGACTCAGCTGGCCGGCAAATTATTCGTCCCATTGCTGATATTTGGCGCGGCTTCGGTGATTTACTGGTATCTGACGGAACAGGCCGGTCACGGCGATTTGCGCGCCTACGTGCTGGTGCAGTTTTTGCCGGTTTTATTGATACCGCTGACCTTGTGGCTGTTTGAGTCGAAATTGAATCACGACAAATACATTTGGGGCATTATCAGCGCTTATGCGGCATCGAAACTGATGGAGCTGTTCGATGCCGGGCTATACGGCGCTTTCGGCTTGCTCAGCGGGCACTCGCTAAAGCATTTGACTGCGGCGTTCGGGACGTTGATTTTTTATTGGGCATTGCGGGAACGTGGTGTAAACCCTAAAAAATAGAGTGCCTCAACAACCACGAAAATGGAACGCGGATACCAAAAGTAGGCGCCTCCACGCGACACGGATCTGACTGATAAACACGGATAAAAAATAAAATCCGTTTAAATCCGTCTGATCAGTGTCATCCGTGTTCTATATATTAAATAAGCTATTGCAAAAATGACTTACTTTTTCAAATTACCCGCATGCAGTCCGCATTCTTTTTTCGTACCCTCTTCCCACCACCAGCGCCCTGCCCTTTCATGCTGGTTAGGCAACACGACACGGGTGCAAGGTTCGCAGCCTATGCTGATGTAGCCTTTTTCGTGTAATTCGTTATAAGGAACCTGATAGGCTTCGATATAATCCCAGACCTGTGCCGAACTCCAGTTCAGCAAGGGATTAAATTTAACCAGTTGGTGCCCCTCGGTCGAAAAGGCCGTGTCTATCTGCACTTCGGGAATGTCTTGCCGGGTATCCAGGCTTTGATCTTTGCGTTGTCCGGTAATCCAGGCATCGACATGAGCCAGCTTGCGTTTTAACGGCTCGACCTT
>DATBQC010000184.1:0-1645 GCA_036561065.1 Methylobacter sp.
TGATGATAACTTTTTTATTGTAGGTTGGAGAAGTCAGCGCATTGACCAAAGTTAAATTACCTTCAACGCAGTTAGCTGTTCCTTCTGCACAAGCTGAAGAAACGCCATAATATACTACTTCGCGCCACGCATTTTGCTGGAACCAACTATTGGTAGCATCGCCACTTAATATGGAAGAAGCGTCCCAACCTGTTGTCGGATTTGCTGGGATTCGCCCTCGCATCGAACCCGGGATTGAAGCGCATCCAGCAATATTCCCTACACCCAAGCAGGAAACGTCATTGAAAGACGCCGCGTTGGGGAAAAAGCTATTTGGATTTGTGGTAATAGTGAAGTAAGTCTGTAATGCAGTGGATACTTCTGCCACCACACGTGCTTCTACCAGTGGAAACAGATCATCGTGAGTAATGACTGCAAGTCGGTCATTTAACAGGAGTGTTCCTGTATTCGATTTGATGTCGCCCATGATAAAGCCGTCGGTTGCACTACCGTCGATAAAGGTGGCATTGTCTTCTGATAAACTATTGTCAAGGTAATTGATGGGGTTGTTTTCGTTGGCTAAATCACGTACCTGGGTCACGCCATCCGTACGCGTCAAAGCTGCCCCAGGAGCGAAAATCACTGCTATGGCACCACTCATATCTGTACCGTTATTGATAACAGTGCCTTGGCTATCCCTGATCGTAATCGTTCCTATAGTGTCGCTGTTAAGTGGGAAAATACGGGGACTATTTATGAAAGAATTTGAGACGGCATACCATAATCTTTCGCCATAACCATCTCTGATGTCATCCAATCCCAAAGTTTTATAAGGTAAACGTCCAAGGTGTTGTGCAGGAAGGGCGCAGCTTACCTCAGCTATACCGTCGTTATTGGTATCTGGACAAGGCAATTCTCCAGGACGATTACAACTGGTAGTGCAGAGACTAGTCAAATTTGCGGTGGTCGCATAGGCAATCAGTGCAGATTTAGCCAGCATAAGGGATTCAGCAGTTTTTTGCTCGCGCGCATTTCTCATAGCAGCGGGGCTAAAAGTGTTCAAGATAATGGCGGCTGCCACCAAGCCAAGAATGAAAGCGACCATAATAAGTGCGAAGCCTGATTGGGCTTTGCGTGTTTTGTTATCCACGACATAGCGCCTTATCACTTATTCTCAGGGTTAGCGGCCGCATCACGCTTGGCGGACTCCGGGCTTGCTTCTTCAGACGCAATAGGCTTAGGCGCTTCGCTAAGATGGTTGTAGATTTTGCCGGTGTTGGGGTCATATACTTGCCCCGGCTTGAGGTTGGCTGCTCTATTCTTGTTTACGACCACAGTTACTTGGTTGTTTTTCAGGCGACCAACATTGAGATCTTTGCCTACGTTTTGTCCGGCAACTTCGCGATCATTGACCCACATGGTATTTTTGCCGTCGCTGCGGCTGATGTAGCCGTTCATAACGACGGGCTTGAGGGCACTGGCAGTGCTGCCTGCCGTAACTTCATCGTCTTTAGTGATCTCTTCCGCCTTAATGACTTTGTCCGGCGCTTTGCTGTTTTGGCGCAAAGTATTGAAATTTGAACGTTCTACAGGCGTAAAAAACAAACGTCCCAATTGCTCGGGCTCTTTAGCGCTTGCCATCAAGGGTAGTGTAATTAAGATGAGA
>DATBQC010000185.1:0-5423 GCA_036561065.1 Methylobacter sp.
TTTATTACCTTGCTAGCGGGTGAAGGGCAATTATAAAGTGACTCAAGCATCTGTCCCTTTTCGTATATATTGCGCCGTTCTCACATTAGCTTTCAGTGTTTTTCAGTAGTAATTACAGCCTTCACAACATCAGGCTCTAACGGAGATCCTACATGATCCATTGGGATGTGGCGGCAATGGGACTGATCTATCTGGTTTACGGCATGGCTTTTTTCGTGCTGGGCGTGGTGGCCGCCATGCTGCCAAGACAAAACACCACGTGGTACTTTGCCCCGCATCTGCCCCTGCTAGCGGCATTCGGCATGCTGCATGGAATCGTGGTGTTTATTGAAATGCAGAGGCTTAGCAATCCCGCCGAGTGGTTGAACTGGTTGAGCCGTCTGTTGCTGCTAACCTCCTTTCTGCCGCTGCTGGAGTTTGCCCGTCAAATTTGGGTCGACAATTCGGGGGCGACCCGGCTGTCTGCACCTTGGGTATACGGCACTGCGGGACTCGGGGTGGCGATGCTGGGGTTGTGGACGATCGAGCCTCTTGCTGGAGTGGCGATGGGCGCGCGTTGGTTTGTCGGCGCCCCGGCTGCACTGCTAACCGGTCTTGCTCTACTCTCCGGCCGACGCACTAACATAATCCGCCGTAATGCGCTCTGGCTGCACATCATAGCCTTGGCATTTATCGGCTACAGCTTGTCTTCCCTTATGCTGTCCCAAAGCGATCCGCATTTGCCTGCATGGCTGCCAATGCAGACGGATTTTCTTGCGCTGTTTGGCGTTCCCGTTCAGCTGTTGCGCGCTCTGTGCGCTGTGACCATAACCTTGGGATTTGTTTCGCTAGTGCGCGAGGCGGGAGCCAATACCCAAGTGGATGCCATCGTCTTCGAGTCGGATATCTCGATCGTCATCACCGATGCCAATTGCGTCATCTTACGAGTCAACAAAGCCTTTACCAAATCCACTGGTTACACGGCCTATGAAGCCGTGGGCCGGAAAATGAACATCCTCAAATCAGGACGCCATGACAATATTTTCTATGCCTCAATGTGGGAAAGCATCAGTCGCACCGGAACCTGGCAAGGGGAAATCTGGGATAAACGCAAGAATGGCGAAATCTACCCCAAGTGGCTGACCATCATTGCAGTGAAAGATCCCGCCGATGGGGTCATTCATTACGTTGGTAGGCATATCGATATCACCGAGCGCAAATTAATGGAATATGAGCTCAAAGCCAGTGAGGCAAAATTCCGTTCGCTTATTGACGCTTCCCCCGTACCGCTGGCATTGAATGATGAACAGTTGAACTTTACCTTCCTGAATCCGGCGTTTGTGCAAACCTTTGGTTACAGCATGGATGATATTCCCACTCTGGCAGACTGGCGGGCGAAAGCCTACCCTGATTCGGACTATCGGTATTGGGTTGAGACTACTTGGCAATCGACGCTGGAAAAAGCCAAGCAGGAAAAATCTGACTTCCCACCTTTGGAGCTGGCAATTCGCTGCAAGGACAACAGCATTAAAACCGTGTTGGCGAGTGCAGCAGCTATTCATCAAGACTTTGCGGGGATGAAATTGGTGATACTGTATGACATTACTCAGCGTAAACAACGGGAACAGCAAGATAAGGCGCATTTGGACGAGCTTGCTCATGTCACTCGTCTGGGGCTGATGGGTGAGATGGCTTCCGGCATCGCTCATGAAGTCAATCAACCCATGGCGGCGATTTCCACTTATACGCAAGTCAGTTTAAATCTTATCAGTACTGAAAATCCTGATCTGGTAAAACTCAGCGAAATTTTATACAAAACCCAGCAACAGGCGTTAAGAGCGGGGCGGATAATTCATCGCATGAGGGAGTTTGTCAAATCCCACTCACAACAGCTTTCAAGCGCCAATCTTAATACTTTGATTCATAACGCTGTTGATTTATGTGTTTCCGAGCTTAAACAAGATGACATAAAACTGACTTTTGAACTGGAATCCAATCTGCCTCCTGTCTGTGTGGATCAGGTACAAATTGAACAGGTCATCATAAACTTGATCCGAAACAGCATTGAAGCTTTGCTAAACCTTCCCGCAACACAGCGCCGCCACTTAACCATCCAGAGCCACTTGATTCACAATAATGTCATTCGGGTCAGGGTAAAGGACAATGGCCCTGGGCTGGATCAAGACCAGCAACAACAAATATTGACGCCTTTCTACACCACCAAGGCAAACGGCATGGGCATGGGGCTGTCGATCAGTCAGTCACTTATCGAAGCCCATGAAGGCACTTTGCATTTCAATAGCATACAGGGGAAAGGCACCACTTTTTATTTCACGCTACCCGCAGAAAGAAATTCTGATGAGTCATGAATCCAGTAGCGTGCCATCGGCTACTAGGCTAATTCACCGAAGTCACACGCGGCTTTAACGGCTCGCCAACAATTTCAAAATCCATTTTGATGCGTTTGGCGGCGGCTTTCATTTCCGTTTTGTTCTTGAAAGGCCCGGCGATAACCTGATAGGCATCGTCTTTCTGGATTTTGCGGGCGGGAATGATCGGGCCTTGATGATTCAGCATAGTTGCCAGTTGTTGCGCCTTGGTTTCGTCATTGAAGCTGGCCACCAAAATGGCCCAGTCGCTGTCTTTTAACTCACCGGCGACGGGTTGGTCATAGAACTGTCCCGGATGCTTCAGCGGCGTGGCGTTTGTCGATATTTCCGCGACATCGGGACTTTGCGCCAGTATCGGCGTGGGGATGCCGTCTGACCGCTGGAGTATGCGCTCGACTTTGTCCCAGTCGACATCCACGTTCTTTTTGGCGCTGATGTCATGCAATTGCTTGACGACCTGTTTTTTCAGCTTGGCTTTTTCTTTGGCCCATTTTGGCAAGGGTTCATGCGCTTCAAGGTAGAGCATGTCCTGATGCCACGCGGTCAGATAGGGCTGATGAATGATACGCACCGGCATGCCGACCGTGGCTTTTTTGAACAGCACTTCAATATCTTCCGGGTACATCTGCACACAACCGTGACTGATCTGCATGCCGATACCGTAAGGTTTGTTGGTGCCGTGGATTAAATAGCTGGGAAAGCCCAGACGCATCGCATAAAGCCCCAGCGGGTTATCAGGCCCGGAGGTAACCACTTTGGGCAAGGTATCGCCTTTTTCGGCATGTTCTCGGTGAATGGACTCGGGTACGTACCAGCTTGGATTGGCGTCTTTGGCGACGATGCTGGTCAGCCCCATCGGCGTATTCCAACCCTGTCGGCCAATGCCGACCGGATAGGTGTAGACCTTATCTGGCTGTTTTTTTGGATAGTAAAACAGCCGCATATTCGCCAGATTCAGGGCTATGCCTTTATGCGGCGAGTCGGGAAGAATAAATTGCACAGGCAATAAGACGCGACTGCCCGGCTTGGGAGCCCAGGGGGAGACCGCGGAATTGGCTATGCTGATGTCGTTATAGCCCAGACCGAAATGCCGGGCAATATCCGGCAGCACATCATTCTCGCGGGTTTCAATTGCGGCAATGGTGCCGACCATGTTGTCGCCGTCAGGGAGTTCGAATTCGTGGGTAGCTACGGTTTCCGGTTGCGGCTCAGACTCGATGCTTGCCGTCGGTTCATCAGGAAACAACGACGACAAGGTCTGGCAGCCGCTAAGCGGCATTAATCCAAAGGCCAAGATGAGCGGCAGTGCCGACTTTTTAATTTTGAACAGGTCAATTCTAAAGGTTTCTTGGCTGGTCATAACAGGTAAGCGCGTGTAGAGTTACAAACGCTAAGTATATCGAAGGAGACATTAAGATATACCGAAGGAAACATTAAAAAATGATTAAATTCGGCTTAAAAAACACCGCCTTGATGAGCTATTATTTTCGCCCGGTGGCACGTGATCCAGCGACCAAACAATTAGTCATTAACCGGCTGGTCGGAATTTAACGCATTCCATCCGATTACGATCCTGTAGACCATCAGCATGATAGTTGCAATCAGGATAAAAATCCCGATACCAAACTCAAACGTCAGTCCGGACAAGGCAAGACCCGCCAATGCTATCCAAACGGTCTTGATCTGCCAGTCAAAATGGGATTCCAAAAAGGTTCCCTTAACCTCATCCTGTCTCATGAAATTAATCGCCACACCTACTAGCAATGGCAACCCTGCAAATGCAAAGGCCAGCACTTGGCATAGGTACACGGCCGTGGCCAACCGCTTCAATGAATGCAATTTTTCGCTATCGGTTTGATCAGTAGAGCTTTCATTCATAATCCACCTGCCTGTCGATTTTTCTGTTATGACAACCACAAAAAATGCGTTGCCGCCTTTATATGGATATAAGCCTTGTCACAGATAAATCAACCGGCATCAAACTCATTTTATGCTTTAAATCGCCTCAAAACCCAAGTTCGGATAAACCTGGGTGGTTGTCGGGTCTCGGTCCCAATGGCCAATGAAATTTGCGCTCCGCCTCGGCTATCGGCAAGTCATTGATGCTGGCCAAGCGGCGCTTCATCAGGCCGTTTGAGTCAAACTCCCAATTTTCATTGCCGTAAGAGCGGAACCAGTTTCCCGAATCATCATGCCATTCATAGGCAAAACGCACCGCAATCCGCGCCTCGTGAAAAGCCCACAGCTCCTTGATTAGGCGGTAGTCCAGCTCCTTGGCCCATTTTTGCTGCAAGAATTGCACAATCTGCTCGCGGCCGGTAAGGAACTGGGCGCGGTTGCGCCATTGGCTGTCAATGGAATAAGCCAGCGCTATTTTTTCCGGGTCATGGGTATTCCAGGCATTTTCGGCGGCGCGTACTTTTTGCGCCGCAGTTTCGGCAGTGAACGGAGGTAGCGGCGGACGGCTATTTTCAGTCATGTTCTGATCCTCGTTATTTTCGGCGGAACATAGAATGTAGTTTCTGCTCGCGTTTATTGCAACACAAATTTCAGCCCGATCAACATCAGGATGCACGCCAAAATCGGCCGTAAAAATTTCTCGGGGATTTTGGCGCTCAGGTGGCTGCCGATCCAGATGCCGGGCAGAGAACCGATCAGCAGGCTGACTAATAAAACCAGATCCACGTTGCCCAGACTGAGGTGTCCCAGACCCGCCACTGCCGTGAGCGGAATGGCGTGGGCCAAGTCGGTGCCGACAATTTTCAGCGTGGTCATTCTGGGATAAAGAAACAACAGCGCGACCGTGCCCAACGCACCGGCGCCGACCGAAGACAGCGTCACCAATACGCCCAGCACCGCGCCGATCAATACCGTGGCGGGGATTTGCAGATGCTTGAAGCGACCGGCATTCTCGGGCGTGCTGTGCTCATCGTCAATAGGCTCAAGCTTTGCGGCCCGGCTTAATAATATGCTGCGCACGATCAGCGAGAAGGCGGTCAACAGTAAAGCAACACCCAGTGTAAAAGTAATCGCCCCGGTGGTTTCCTTGCCAAC
>DATBQC010000186.1:0-3272 GCA_036561065.1 Methylobacter sp.
AATTATTCTAGGCAGCTGCAACTGACTATGTCGATTTTGAACCCGCTGATCAAATCCCTTTATACAAACATCTGTTTGGATGGCAATTGTGGCAGATAAGCAATTTGTTCAGGGCTTCCCCGGTCTCAATAGCAATACGAAAGAAACACTTATTTTTGGGGAAATATGCAAATGCGCTTGTCTGATTTATCTGTCGAATTATCAGAGCCGCTCCCAAAACCGGTAACTGAACAGTTTCTAGAATGGACAGAGCTAATGTCGGAAATGATTGAGATGATGGCGCGGCGGCTGGATTACTGGAAGTTACGGTTGGCGGATGTGCCGGCACTGGAATTACCCACCGATAGACCGCGCCCGGCGGTACAGTCGTTCCACCGGGAAATTCAAAAATTCAGCTTGCCGCCCGTCTTGGTAGAGGGATTGAAAGACTTGATCCGGCTCGAAGGCTCGACTTTGTTCATGACTCTGATCTCGGCTTTTCAAATTCTGTTGCACCGCTACAGCGGACAGGACGACATTGTGATTGGTACGTCGAGCAATGGGCAGAGCTGTTTGCAGACCGAAGGCTTCGGTAACCTTCTGGCGTTACGTACGAACCTATCAGGCAATCCCAGTTTCCGTGACTTGCTGGCACAGGTGCGAGAAAACGTGCTTGAGGCTTACGCCAATCAGAATATGCCGTTTGAAAAACTGGTCGATGCGTTCAGTCTGCAACGCGGACATAGCCGTAATTCGCTGTTTCAGGTCGTATTTATTTTTCAAAACTTCCCCGATGATAAAGCGCCGTTAGATAAAAGCCCCTCTGATTTTCTACTGGCCGATACCGATACGACCCAATTCGACCTTATCCTCGAACTGTCGGAAACCCCGTATGGTTTGGCAGGCGAGGTGAAATACGCTGCTGACTTGTTTGAAGCCTCAACCATAGACCGCCTAATCGACCATTTTCAGACTCTTCTCGGCGGCATTGTGGCTCACCCGGAGGCTCAGCTCTCTGAGTTTTCCTTGCTGACAGAACCTGAGCGCCGACAATTGCTTGTAGAGTGGAATAATACCGCCATAGAGCTTCCGGACGACACCGGCTTCATTCATCAATTGTTCGAAGGACAAGTTAGACGTACACCTCAGGCAGTGGCTGTGGTTTACAAAAACCAACAGCTGACCTATGGCGAACTTAACGCGCGCTCCAACCAACTGGCTCATTATCTGCGTCATATCGGTGTTGGGCCGGAAGCGCTGGTCGGGGTCTGTCTTGAGCGATCCATTGATCAAGTGATTGGTTGGCTCGCCATCCTTAAAGCCGGTGGCGCCTATGTGCCCCTTGATCCTTGTTATCCCAAGGAGCTGCTGGCGTTTATGCTTGAAGACAGCGCTCCGGTAGCGTTGCTGACAAATGGTCAGTATCAAGTACTGTTCTCAGATATGTCGAGATGCCCGCATTTGATTGATTTGTCGACCCAGTGTCCCGTGTGGGCAATCTTCCCTGATACTAATCCTGATCACAAAAGAGTAGGACTCAAGTCTGAAAATCTGGCTTATGTTATCTACACATCAGGCTCTACCGGGAAGCCGAAAGGTGTAGAAATAGTGCATCGAAGCTTACAAAACCTGCTTCCTTGGTATATCAGAGAGGGAACTGATCTTACTTGCGACGATGCGGTTTTGGTCGTTACATCTATGGCCTTTGATGTCACTCAGAAAGTTATTTACGGCCCATTACTCGCAGGTGCCCGTTTGGTTTTAGCGAGCGAACCATTTGATCCGCAGGCAATCGTAAAGTTGGTACTAAAAGAGCGCATTAGCATGATGACTATCACACCGAGCGGATTTTATACGCTGATTGATGCCGGTAATAACGGAGAGCTAGGTAGTCTGCGGCGTGTTTTTCTGGGAGGCGAGCCTATGCAACCGGCTAAGCTGCTGGAAATGCCGGAACCACGGCCCGAGTTTTTTAACAATTACGGGCCGACTGAGTGCACGATGATAGCTACATGTTACCGCATGTCTCCCGATCTTAAGCAATACCTTAATCGTCCCGTACCGATTGGAAAGCCCATTAGAAACGTCCGTATTTACATCCTGGATAGCTATCGGCAGCCTGTACCCATTGGAGTTGCAGGCGAAATTTATATCGGCGGAGTAGCGGTTGGGCGCGGCTACCTGAATCGTCCCGAGCTGACAGCAGAGCGCTTTGTTCGCGATCCATTTGTTCCGGAAGCCGATGCGCGCATGTACAAGACAGGCGACCTGGCTCGATGGTTGGTTGACGGAACCATTGAGTTCCTGTTTCGCAACGACTTACAGGTAAAGATCCGGGGCTTCCGTATCGAGCTGAACGATATTGAAGCGACATTGCTTCAGCACCCACAACTACGCGAGGTAGCGGTGGATGTCTACGAGCCTGTTCCTGGGGACAAACGGCTTGTCGCTTATATGGTTTCCCGTGGCAATCCCATTATCGGCTCAAATGAAGTGCGGGATTTTCTTAAACTAAAATTGCCGGAATTCATGATACCTTCAGCCTATGTGTTCCTCAACGAACTGCCGCTTACTTCAAATGGCAAGCTGAACCGTAAAGCGTTGCCGCTACCCTTGGCAGAAGTAATATCCAAAGAATGCTCTGCTCCGCGCAATGAGATCGAACGTAAACTAATTGTTATCTGGAAAAATTTACTGGCTGTGAAGGATATTGACATTCATGACAATTTCTTCGAGTTAGGCGGACATTCCTTGCTGGCGGTAAAAATGGCTACTGAAATCAGCAAACAGTTCAATTTTGACATTCCCTTGGGTGCAGTTTACCAATCTCCAACGGTTGAAGAGCTGGGAATAATAATATCGTCTGGTAATCAGCGACCTTCGCGGTATTCTCTTGTGCCGATCCAGACGCAAGGTTCTCGGCCCCCTCTGTTTGCAATTCACACTATATCACTGCTTGACCTGCCCCGGCATCTAGGAAAGAACCAGCCGCTCTATTTTCTCCGATACGGCATGGCGGCAGAAAGCGGTAATCGCTCTGTCCGTTTGCCGCTAATGGAAGAATTGGCCAACCATTATATTAATGAGCTGCAACAGGTGCAGCCTCATGGCCCCTACTATTTGATGGGGTTTTCCTTCGGCGGCCTGATTGCTTATGAAATGGCCTGTCAATTACTTGCAAATGGGCATCGAGTGAACTTTGTGGGAATGTTGGATACTCACCTGACACAAGAAAAGCAGTTGCTACCCTATCATCGGATAATTCATAAGCTTTTTACGCAAAGTCCAGGCCG
>DATBQC010000187.1:0-2312 GCA_036561065.1 Methylobacter sp.
GAGCAAGAAGATACTGCTCACCGACACCCCCGGCATGCTGTGGCCGAAGATACAATTCCCCGACGACGGCTACATGCTAGCCGCCAGCCACGCCGTAGGCCGCAACGCCGTCAACGACGAAGAAGTGGCGACCTTTCTGGCTGGAATCCTGTTGCAACGCTACGGTAACTTGATAGCCCAGCGCTATAGCTTCGATGTGACAGGTTTCGACGGCACCGATGTGGTCGAAGCCATTGCCAAAAAGCGTGGATATGTGGAGCGGGGCGGCACGCCTGACATAGACAAGGCCGCGCAGGTGCTGCTGGTGGATTACAGAACTGGGGTATTGGGGCGCATCAGTTTGGAATCACCGGAGACACGGAAGGCGATGATGGAGGCTGTGAAAATCTATTTAACCGTAGATGAAGGCAGGTAAATTATATTTTTGGATGACCGCTATCGGCCAATAGCGGATAGTCAATCATGTAAAATAAAGTATTGGTAACCCATGAAGAAAATCAAATCATTACTCTCAATAGCGTTAATTATCGTCCTTTGCGGTTTCTTTGATACATGGTCACAGGCGGGAGAGGCTGTTGCCATTAACCTTTCCCCTCTACCAGATAGGATATCTGAGAATTTTGATTATCCAAGCTGTTGGTTTAGTACAAAAAGTGACCCCAAAACTCTGGATGGAGATAAGTTAATTATATTTATCCGTGGTGGGGAGCAGCAACGCGAGGATGTCGCTGTAATAAATCTTAATGGTGAAATCGTAGAACTTCCATACGTTCGCGGTAAACGTATAAACAGTGATTCTGATTTATCCGTTTACCAAAAACTACCATACACTTTGCACGCCACGATAATATTTGATGCACCTACCGGAGAACCGGAATGCAATCCAACATGCGTTGAAAGTAGTGGGGTTTCTGGAAAATTCAAACTTACGGTTGAAAAGGTATCCAAAATTTATAAATTTACTGGAGCCTGTGGCATATAGCTCTTAAATTCATTTTTTAGCGAATGTCTATTTTCGCCAATAGCGAACACTCAATTTTTATCTATCATCCCTAACATCAACTCAGGATACCTCTCGCCTTGTGCTTCAATCTTAGATAGTCCTTGCTCGATATCATGCAGGTCGCTTTTGGTAAGCACTACATCTGCTGCCGTGCTGTTTTCGGTGATGCGATCCAGGTTGGTCGTTCCGGGAATCGGTACCATCCAGGGTTTTTGCGCGAGTATCCAGGCGAGCGCGATCTGTGCAGGGGTGGCATGTATCCTTTGCGCCATATCCTTTAGCAGTTCCACAAAAGCTTGATTATGGGCAATATTCTCCGGCGAGAAGCGTGGCACGATGCTGCGGAAATCGGAGGAGGCGAATGTAGTATCCGCGTTGAAGCTGCCGGTGAGGAAGCCTTTGCCTAGCGGGCTGAACGGTACGAAACCTATGCCCAGTTCTTCCAGCGTAGGGATGATCTCCGCTTCTGCCTCGCGCCACCACAATGAATATTCGCTTTGCAGCGCCGTTACCGGTTGCACGGCATGCGCGCGGCGTATGGTTTTGGCTCCGGCCTCGGATAAACCGAAGTGCTTCACCTTGCCCTCTTTTATAAGCTCTTGCACTGCACCCGCGACATCTTCGATAGGAACGTTCTTGTCTACTCTATGCTGATAGAACAGGTCGATAGCATCCACTTTAAGCCGTTTCAGGGATGCTTCGGCGACTTCGCGTATGTGTGCTGGACGGCTATCCATAGCGGTCCATTTCATGTCGTTGTTGGGGTCGGGTTTGAAGCCGAACTTGGTGGCGATGACAACTTGCCCTTTAAACGGTGCAAGCGCTTCGCCGACGATCTCCTCATTGATCGTAGTGCCGTACACTTCAGCGGTATCAAAGAAAGTCACACCTTCTTCGACCGCGGCCCTGATGATGCGGATGCCTTCTTTTTTGCTTTTCGGCGTACCGTAGCTCTGGCTGATACCCATGGCGCCAAAGCCTATGGCCGATACTTCCAGCGCACTGTTACCTATACCTAGTTTGCGTTTTTGCATTTTGCATGTCTCCTAATATATTAATTGGCGCGGCTAGCCATGACTTCTTTGACGATAGGCACCGCCGAGAATACATACGGCCAACCTGCATAGAACGCCAAGTGCGTGAGCATTTCCGAGGCTTGTGCCTTGGTCAGGCCGTTATCCATTGCCTTATTTAAATGAAAAGTGATCTGCACTACATGATTACTGGCGATCAGCGCGCTGACGGTGACCAGGCTTCTATCGCGTGGTGCAAGGTCCGGGCGCAGCCAAAGGTCGTTGAACAACAGGTC
>DATBQC010000188.1:0-3576 GCA_036561065.1 Methylobacter sp.
AAGGTGACATTGACCGAAATATTCATGATTTCCTCGGTCGATTTGTTTCTTAATGCCCGGAAGTTCTCGCGGATACGGTCATAAACCACGATGGTATCGTTCAACGAATAACCGATCAGCGCAAGAACCGCCGCTAATACCGTCAGGTCAAACTCCAGCCCTAAAATAGAGAATAAGCCTAGCGTCACAATGACATCATGCAACGTCGCTATGATCGCACCTACCGAGAACTTCCATTCAAAACGCCAAGCCACATAAATCAAAATGCATATCGTTGAATACAGTAACGCCAAAAAGCCGTCCTCAGCCAAATCGTCGCCAACTTGGGGGCCGACATATTCAACACGGCGCACACTGGCCGGTTCTGCGGTATTTTTGTTAATGGCCTCCAGTACTTTAGCGCTCAATTCAACACTGCTAACCCCCTCTTGCGGTTTCAGGCGAATCAGGACGTCTTTTGCTGTACCGAAATTCTGCACGGTAGCGTCGCTAAAGCCTTCAGTATCTAACGTGTTGCGTAACACAGTTAAGTCGGCTGTTTTTTGATAGCCCACTTCAATCAAGGTACCGCCGGTGAAATCGATACCCATTTTCAAACCGTGTATAGCCAGCGATCCTATCGAGATAATCGTCAATATGCCGGAAAATATCAGCGCTTTATTTCGGTTGCCTATAAAATTTATATCTTTTTTAAACATATTTAATCCTCTATGTAGGGGCAATCCCTTGTGGTTGCCCTTTTATTGTTGTCTGAACTAGGGCAACCACAAAGGATTGCCCCTACACAAGTTTGTCTAGATAGATAATTTCTCAACCCTGCGGTTACCGTATATCCAGTTAATAACCATCCGAGTACCGGTGATTGCGGTAAACATCGATGACAAAATCCCGATAATCAGTGTCACCGCAAAACCTTTAACGGAGCCAGTACCGTAAGCAAACAACACCACAGCGACGACAAGATTGGTAAAGTGGGAATCCAGAATAGTGGCAAAGGCTTTCTCATAGCCGATAAATATAGCGGACTGCGGGGTGTTGCCATTCTTAAGTTCTTCCTTAATCCGTTCGAAGATCAACACGTTCGCGTCAACCGACATACCCACGGTCAGGATGATCCCGGCAATACCCGGCAACGTTAATGTTGCTTGCAACATCGACAAAATCGCCACAACAATCACCACGTTAAACGCCAGTGCAAAGTTGGCGATCATGCCGAATATCCGGTAATAAACTGCCATAAACAGTACAACCAAAGCAAAGCCCACCACAAAAGACAACATGCCTTTATCGATGTTGTCCTGACCTAAACTTGGCCCAACGGTGCGTTCTTCGACAATATCAACAGGAGCTGCCAGCGCGCCGGCTCTTAACAACAACGACAGGTTACGTGCTTCCTGGGGACTGTCTAAACCGGTCGTCTGGAATCGATGACTGAAAACGCCCTGAATCGTCGCCACGTTGATGACTTTTTCAACCTTCTCTTTATGGCGGACTTTTTGGCCGTTCACCACCTTGGTTTCGACTTTATATTCAATAAACACCACCGCCATTGGCTTGCCGATGTTAGCCTGGGTCAATTTACCCATTTTGGCTGCACCTACGCCGTTCAGGGAAATATTTACCGAAGGTCTGCCGTCCTGATCGACACCGGAAGAGGAATCGACGATTTGATCGCCGGTCACGATAACCCGACGATCCAACAGGATAGGGGTGCCGTTACGCTCGGTATACAAACGACTGCCGACCGGGACATGCCCTTCGACCGCTTTTTGCACATCGTGTTCCACATCAACCAGACGGTATTCCAGGGTCGCCGTGGTGCCCAATATCTCCTTGGCACGGGTCGTATCCTGTACGCCGGGCAACTGAACCATGATGCGGTTTTCGCCTTGCTGCTGGATCACGGGTTCTGCAACGCCCAATTCGTTGACACGATTACGCAGGGTAGTCATGTTTTGTGCAACAGCAAATTTTTTAATGTCCCGCACTTCTTTTTCGGAAAGCGTCAACCAGACTTGATCCTGCTCCTTTGGCTCAGTGACCTCCAGTGTGCGGAAATCTTTACCCAGCAGCTTCAACAGCGCAGGTTTATCGTCAGCTGAGGTTAGCTTAACCTTGATGAATCCGTTGTCTTTCAAAACAGATTGATAACGTATTTTTTCATTTCTTAACGCCAACCGCACGTCATCGTTGTAACGCTCTTCAGCCTGCTTGACGGCAGCATCCATGTCCACTTCGAGCAGGAAATGTACCCCACCGCGTAAATCCAGACCCAAATACATGGCGTCCGCGCCCAAAGCTCTTAGCCAAGCGGGAGTGGTAGGTGCCAAATTTAACGCGACGTTATAATCGTCACCCAGTTCATCCCTGAGCAAATCCGCTATTTTAAGCTGCTCGTCGGCGCTGTTGAACCGGGCTAAAATCCGACCGTCTTTAAACTCAAACGCCTTGGCATTTAACCCTGCCGCCTTTATTGCAGACTCGATCTTATTGGCCTGTTCCTGCACCAGCTTAGCCGGATGTGTCGATGACACCTGAACAGAAGGATCGTCGCCGTACAAATTCGGCAACGCATAAATAATCCCGACCGCAAAAACAATCAGGACCAATAGGTTTTTCCAAAGTGGATAATGGTTTTGCATGTGTTATTCCAACAATTCAACTATGTCGTAGGATGGGTAGAACGAAGTGAAACCCATCATTTCAATGTTCCTTGGTTCACGATGGGTTTCGCGATGCTCTACCCATCCTACACGTGTGACATTAAACTTTAGTGATTTTCTTACTAATCGCTTTATAAGTTCCTTTCGGCATCATGCTCTCAATGTTATGACGCTGTACTTGGATAAAGGTATTGTCGCAAATTTCAAGCTTCACGAAATTATCATCCAGATCGGCAACCTTGCCCAAAATGCCGCCCGAAGTAACCACTTCCGAACCTTTAGTTATCGCAGCAATCATTTCCTTCTTCTCTTTGGTGCGTTTTGATTGCGGACGCAGAAACAAAAAGTAAAAAAATACCAGTATACCCAGCGGGAACAGCATGCCTTCGATTCCGGGTGATTGGGCGGCGGGAGCAGCTGCGGCTACAGCATCAGAAATAAAAAAACTCATGGTTATCCTCGGTTCTTATTGTAATTAAAAAAGTTCGCCATTATGCCACAGTCGGCACGGCTTTTCCTCGTTGTTGGTAAAATTGCTTGACAAAAATATCCAGCTCTTGCCTTTCAATAGCATCGCGCAAGCCTTGCATCAGGCTCAGGTAATAATAAAGGTTATGAATGGTATTGAGTCGTGAGCCCAGCATTTCCTTGCATTTATCCAGGTGCCGCAAATAGGCCCTGGAAAAATTCCGGCAAGTATAACAGCCGCAGGACTCATCCAGAGGGCCGGTATCGAACTCATACTGGCTGTTCCTAATCTTGACCACGCCGAAGGTGGTAAACAGATGACCGTTACGGGCATTGCGGGTCGGCATCACGCAATCGAACATATCGATGCCGCGCCTGACCGCCTCCACCAAATCTTCCGGCGTGCCCACACCCATCAAATAGCGCGGCTTATCGACCGGCATTT
>DATBQC010000189.1:0-2780 GCA_036561065.1 Methylobacter sp.
TCTCATCTTAATTACACTACCCTTGATGGCAAGCGCTAAAGAGCCCGAGCAATTGGGACGTTTGTTTTTTACGCCTGTAGAACGTTCAAATTTCAATACTTTGCGCCAAAACAGCAAAGCGCCGGACAAAGTCATTAAGGCAGAAGAGATCAAAGATGATGAGGTGACCGTAGAGAATAGCCCGAGCGCTCTGAAACCGGTGATTATGAACGGTTATATCAAGCGCAGTGACGGCAAGAATACTGTATGGATCAATGACCGTGAAATTTCTGGATCAGGTACGATCAAAGATGTCAGTGTCGGTCGCTTGAACAACAACCGGATAACAGTGACTCTGAATAACAATAAATCTGCCAGCCTAAGGCCAGGGCAGGTATATGACCCCAATACCGGCAAAATCTACAACCATCTCAGTGAAATGCCGCGACCTGTTGGGGTTGAAGATGCAGAACCGGAATCGGCAGTAGATAAAGTCAGCAAGGTCCTGGGGTTGGATGACTTTAAGAAGAAGGCCATAGACTTCATCGATGCGCTGTCCAGCAAGCCTAATGCGACAGCTCCATCCGATAGTACGCAATAAGGCGCCATGCCGTGGATAACAAACCACGTAAAGACCAGGAAGGTTTTGCACTTATGCTGGTCGTGTTTTTGGTGGTTTTAGCTGCCGGGGCCTATCTTGCAAATGCACTAAACTCAAATGCAGTGAACATAGATCGGGACATAAAGACAAACGCCGCCCTGGCAGAAGCAAAACAAGCTCTGATCAACTGGTCTGTTGCAAACAGTACCATGCCCGGTACTTTGCCCTGCCCCGATACCACTACTGTTAATAACGGCATTGAGGCAACCGGCCCACAATGTGCGGCAGCAATCACGATTGGTCATCTGCCTTGGCAAACTCTAGGGCTTAGAGATATCCGAGACGGTAGTGGCGAATGTTTATGGTATGCACTTACGCCTATCTATGGAGATGCCATCTCTGTGCCCGACCGTGCCCTTCCCGGCCAGCAAATCAATAACACTGTTGGCGGTGCCATCACTATCAAGGATGCAACAGGCGCTATTGTTGCCAACCAGGTGATCGCCGTCATCTTTGCTCCCGGGCAGGCGTTGCCCGGAAAAGATAGAAGTACTATTGGCAAAACGACCTGCGGCGGCAACAATAATCCCGTCAATTACTTGGATATTGCGCAAGGAATTGATAACTCAAAGGGCGGGGGTGCGGGAAACAATATATTCATCACGAGTACACCATCTGCTACCTTTAACGACAAACTGGTCTATATCACGGCCCAGGATTTTTACCAAGCAGTGAGTAAGCGGATAGCCAGAGAAATGCTGGGTAATGTTAGCCCACACGCTGGTCCAGTAGATTATTACGATACCAATGTTAGTTATCCCTGTCCGCAAATAGCAGGCGCTGCAAACTGTACACCTAGCGCACCCGGGGGTGTCATTGATACTACCATTGGCTTAAATTACAACAACGTACCGGTTTACAATTGGTTAACCAACAATAACTGGTTCGCTAATGAAACTTATACCTATTTCACCGCTACCCATGTAAAGGTGAAAGTGGCATACCCTGCAGGAAGCTATTCCTGTGATGCGAATGCTAATATATTTACCTGTTCTACACCCTGATGATGCCATGGCTTACTCATATACACGCTTAAAAGGTTTTACTCTGGTTGAGATGGCCATCGTCCTGGTCATTGTCGGCCTGATACTGGGCGGAATAATGATGCCATTGTCTGTTCAAATGGATCAACACAACGCGACTTCCACAAGGGCAACCATAGCAAATGTCCAAGAAGCTTTAATTGGATATGCTATGGCAAATGGACGCTTCCCGTGTCCGGCAGTTGCCGGAGCAACGGGCGTCGAAGCATTTGCTGCGGGGGGTGCAGGCACAGGCATTTGTGCCAATTTAGTGAATGCTGGATTTGTACCGGGAGTGACATTGGGAGTTTCCCCGACGAATGCTAACGGCTACGTCGTTGACGGATGGAATAATCCAATTCGATATGCGATTGTTCCTTTGACAAATGATGCTGGAGCATCCTACATTTTTACAAAATCTCTAGGTATGAAAAATGCTGGTATATCGTGGATCGCTCTTCAATCATTGCTTTCAGTTTGCAACACTAGTACGGGAATTGGGGCTACCACATGCTCCGGCGCGGCAACCACTTTAACTAACAGTGCTGTGCTAGTAATCTTTTCTCAAGGTAAGAACTTTCCCACAATTGGAATTCCTGACGAACAAGCCAATAATGTTGGAGACGTATTTATTGACCATACCCCTAATCCAACCGGCGCTGCCAACGGCGAATACGACGATATCATGTCCTGGGTATCCATCAACACTGTTTTCAGCCGCATGGTACAAGCAGGCCAACTCCCTTAACTGCAGTGAACGACCAGCAACTCCTCCGTTACAGCCGCCATATCCTGCTGCCGCAAATCGCTTATGAAGGGCAGGAAAAGCTTTCGCAAGCGCATGCTTTGATCGTCGGCGCAGGTGGCTTAGGGTCTCCCGTAGCCTTGTACATGGGTGCTGGCGGCGTGGGCAAGCTCACTATTTGCGATTTTGACGATGTGGATATGACTAATCTGCAACGCCAAGTGATCCACAGCACGCAAGCCATAGGCACTAACAAGGCCATTTCAGCACAGCAATCGTTACACGCCATTAACCCGGAAGTGGCCGTAGTCGCGATCGCCAAGAAATCATCGGAACAGGAATTCAGTGCATTGATACGCGATGTCGATGTAGT
>DATBQC010000190.1:0-2897 GCA_036561065.1 Methylobacter sp.
AGCGGCGTCAATGGACTCTTTATAACTTGCCACGGTGGCGGGAAATAAAGTTTGGGCATCGACAAAATACAAATTGCATAATATACCTGACATGCATTTGGTTAACTACGGGAGTTGGCTCCATGAGCGGTATTGGCAAGCCATTTAAGGCTATGGCTCAGCCTCAATATCGGGAAACTGATGTAGATGACCAACTGCATAAATTAAATACGTTTCCCTTATCGACTTCCATTCGTCTCCAAAAGAATTGTTCCATACAAACGCACTTTCGTCTATTTCCTTGTTTTTAAGGAGCGTCTTTAGCTCTTTGTCCGTTACCGGGCCAATGATCTTTCCCGCCTTTGCGTAATACCAAATCATAATGGATGGTTTGCCTTCGTTAGACGTTGAAGCTGGTTCAGGCTTCAAAGCCCCAAGAACGCTGTTTATCGAATTCGGGGGCGGTGCTTCGGCCTCGGTCTTGCGTCCGAATAACAACTGACGCAATATGTCGCGACCAATTGCTTGTTCGAGTTCCGTAAAGGCGAAAAACGGTATTAATGCGAAGAACATAATCATAACAGTTATGATTATTGCTTGGAGCGTTCCGTCGCCGATAGCAGGAATGCTTTCAACAAATGTCTTGCCGCGCCACATTCCGATAAGCGTTTCTTCTATTATATGGAATATGAGAAGGGTAATGGCGAATATAGCGGCCTGAAACATGATCGAATAGACGAGCGGCTTACCCCTAAAACGGTCTCCGAGGCTTAAGCTCTGTCCTATCAACACGACCTTCGCCAAGGCCAACGCGTTGATAAGAGCAAAGCCTTGCTGGTAAGTCAGGATGTCCTCATTGAAAACAAGAGCTTTATGGAGAGAGAACAGGCTCAATAGAATCCAAAGGTACAGAAATATTTGAAACAGTTTTCTTGTTTCGTCGATGGCTAATGCTTTCAGGCGGCCTAATCGGTCGTTCACCATCTTCCTACCTCCATGCGATACGGCGGAGTGACAAATCATGATGCTAGGATTAGGCGGATTGCGCAATCCATTAATCATTGGGCAGATGATGGGAGCAACCATCAGTGCTGAATCACATGAGTCGGATTACGGCGGCCTCATGCCATCACACAATCATTACGGCGACTCTCGCCGGATCGGTATGGATTTCGCGACTGAGTTTCTCGCCCGGAACTGGGATGGCGTCGATGTGATCAAATTAAATTTGGTCCGTAGCCATTCCAAAGCGAACGACTACGTGGTTGCCGAGCGGCGTCGTGACGCACTCGCCTCTTGTTGTCCGTCAAACCAACTCGCGCGGAATCTCGTTATTTTACGCAAGGTGGAGTTTGTCGCGAGGAGGAGCAATTGCGGAGTCTTGGAGCGACGGGCGATCTCGTCAAGTTTGCGGGCATGATCGCCATCATCGCGGTGATTTCCACCGTCGTCGTCGCTTCTTTGATTTCTCGTAGTAGTGTGTTTGTGGTCATGCCGGATTGGAGCGAGCGTCAATTGGCGGAATTGGCGCGGTGATCGGGCCCCAAAAAAAACCGGCCATTTCTGGCCGGAACTGAGAGTGGTTGCTGGTGGTAAGCCACAGCATATTTATGTTCTGATCTCCAGCGACGCCAAATCGGATTGAAAATACTTCTCCCGACCATTGAGGGACACCTAATTCAACCCGGCGATATCAAGTTGTCCGCAGAGATTTTGTGGTGATTTACGAAACCCAAAAACCCAGTGAGCGTGCATACGGTGGTAAAAGTGATTACATCAGAATGTCGTTTTCTGACGGAGCTTCGCAGTCTCCTGTCCCGATCAGGACGACGCCGCCATCCTCAGCTTCCGAAGAGCCCATGTGCAGCGGGTTCGCGCCTACCGGCTTCTCTTCAGGCAATTGAACACCCTGTATGTTTTGACCAATTTCTTGACCTAGAAAATCGTCAAAACTGTCAAGAAATATTCCGAAGCAATCGCCAATAAGATCGTTCATCTCAATGCGACCGTATACCGGCATGGTGACGTACAACGGCGCGGCAGAAGACCCGACGTTCAGCCGAATTTGATTTGCGAATGGGCTCTTTGGATGGACATAACTAAAGAATGCGAGCTCTATGGGGTAACGTAATTTTCTCCCCGTTTTAGTTGCGACGAATAACTCGATCCCAGCGGCTACGTCCTTTAGGTTACGTGCGGCAACTTCCCTCATGTCCACTCGGACGTTTCGGATGTCTCGTTTCGTTTCGAAAAGATAGATTTTGCCGGTTCGTGCGAGAAAGAAGTTGTCCACGGAGACTGATATTCCGGACAGAAATTTGAAACGCTTTTCCGTTTCCGAACGACCGCCCACGTGTCCGGAAAGCGCCAGTCCAACGGCCTTTTGTATGATGTTTCCGTGGACCTTTGGAAAATCTCTGAAGACAATTGCTGCTTCCGCATAACCGGGCTGTAAACTCAGCAAGAATTCTTGGCCCCTTTCTGTGGCGCTCCGCCGGAGTTCCAATATCTTTTCTCTCGCATGTCGGGCCAACTGATCAAAATGGGCCTGTTCCACTGAAATGCACACGGCGCTTAGGCTCCCAAATTTGGCTAACTGGCTGTACATCGAGAGGATCGGACGGTCTATGGCTTTGTTTTTGTCACACTTGTCACACTGGCGTCACAGTGACGAACCGAATCCGGTGGTTGATGACCCATTTTTAGGTCGGTAAGATGAATCGGACAACATAAGCAAAAGGCGGATAACAGACTGATTTTAAAAGGGAGCGGAGTCCGCCGTGTAGTCACCGCGTCGGGCCGGGGCTGTAGCTCAGATGGGAGAGCGCTGCAATCGCACTGCAGAGGTCCGGGGTTCGATTCCCCGCAGCTCCACCAACCTAACTTTCTGTTTTTCCATGTTTTTAGCCTAACGGGCG
>DATBQC010000191.1:0-4504 GCA_036561065.1 Methylobacter sp.
GGACAGGGATACTTGTTGATGCGTCATAGGGCTATCAATAGCTACGTCGAACCATGATACAGTTTCGAAAGCCGCGCTTTCTTCTTCGGGTTGAGAATAAATTCTTAAGGTGAGCTGATCGTTGCCATCGTTGGCTGGACGAGAGATTTCCCGATTTTCGCCAAGATTCCAATACGCATAAAGATGTCCAGGATCGACCGGCAACAATATTAATTCGGGAGTATTACAGACTAGCTTCGGCGCAAAATCGCGGCCGATTTCCTCGCCAATATCCAATAATTCCTTGGGCGAGAGCGTGATTTTTTCAACAAGTTCCGGCACCCAGCTTGAAAAACATGGCGCAAAATTTCGACTGATTTCCTGGCTAATTTCAAGCATTTCTTCCGCCGATAAATTGATTTTGGAATTGTATCCTGAATGCAAAAACGCCATTACCCGCCTTAAACGTTACGATTACCGTATCTGAAATACTTCCATATAACATGGATGCCCTCCTTTTTCCTTAGGTTATCTTTAAGGAAAAAGGCTTACCCAAGTATACGTAGTAAATTCCGCAGGGTCTACTGTGCGGGCATATTGAAGAACCTCTTTATAGCTCATCAAAAAAGACAATAATGCTTATGGCTTTATTTAAATCCTCTATATTAATCCCTTGCTTATCGGCCAACACCGCCTTACACCTTGAGTCCAAGTTATTATTGCACCAGACCAAAACCTCAAACCTGTTTTTGCCTACTAACACGTTCCGTTGATCTTGGATGTAACCCTCATCAAAACCAAGCTCTGCAAAGGTGGCAAGGATTTCCTCGGCCAAGCGATCCATTACCTTGTCCGTTTTTCTCTTTGTCCATTCTGTTTGCTTATCATTCATGGTCTTTTCTTATTTTGTTAGTGAGAAAAAATCATTTTAGGCTATTTTAAAGCTGAGTGGAACGATGGTTATTAATGGCTTTGCGCGTTGACGGAAAGGCAGTGAATGCCTTATGACATCCATGTTTATCCCTTGGTTATTTTAATGGTTGTCTTGAGAATCCGCTTTTACCGGCATCAATACCGCCCTTTATGATTTACAATATGTTATTGACGTGAAATAGCCTGTTTGTCTGAGCAAACGCCGTTAGCGCAGAGCCTCGACGCTATGTGATTATTAACCAGGTTTTTTTGAACAACACACCATCGGAGCGATAAAGAATGAGCAACCATGTTACTTTGACCCAGTTTATCATCGAACAACAGCGCGAGTTGCCGGGGGTATCGGGAACGTTTACGTCATTACTCAACGACGTGGTTACCGCGTGTAAGAAAATCTCACATCTGGTCAATCAAGGCAACCTGATTGGGGTACTGGGCAGCGCCGATTCCGAGAATGTACAGGGAGAAGTGCAAAAGAAGCTGGACATCATCACCAATGACATTATGGTGGATGCGCTGAACTGGACCGGTCATTTGGCCGGCATGGCCTCGGAAGAAATCGACGACATCATTCTTATCCCCTCGCAGTATCCGAAAGGTAAATACCTGGCGTTGTTCGACCCGTTGGACGGCTCTTCAAATATCGATGTCAACTTGGCGGTAGGCACCATTTTTTCGATACTGCGTTGCCGCGAAGGTGTGGATCCTGCGTTGGAGGATTTCTTGCGCAAGGGTACCGAACAGGTTTGCGCGGGATTCGTGCTTTACGGCCCGTCTACGATGATGGTTTTAACAACCGGGCATGGCGTAAACGGTTTCACATTGGATCAGGATATAGGCGAGTTTATCCTGACCCATCCCAACATGATGATCCCTAATGACACCAATGAATTCGCGATCAATATGTCGAACCAGCGTTTTTGGGAACCGCCGGTACGCCGTTATATTGACGAATGTTTGCAGGGTACGGAAGGCGTACGCGGCAAAGATTTTAACATGCGCTGGATTGCGTCGATGGTGGCCGAGGTTTACCGGATACTGACGCGCGGCGGGGTTTTTATGTATCCGTATGATTTGCGCGACCCGTCCAGGGCCGGGAAGCTGCGCATCATGTACGAGGCCAATCCGATGGCCTTTATTATCGAACAAGCGGGCGGCGCCTGTTCCACCGGGCGCGAACGCATACTCGACATCAAACCCAAAGGCCTGCATCAGCGGGTTCCGGTTATTTTGGGTTCGAAAAATGAAGTCGAGCGGATTGTCGGCTATCATTTGGAAGGGTGATTTGATCAGGCGAAAGACTAAAAAAGAGCAGCCTTTCTATGATAAAATTTTCGTTTTTTAATTTCACCCTTTGAGTTTTCCCATGAACAAACCTAAAAAAGTCGCGATTCTCACGGCGGGCGGCTTGGCCCCCTGCTTAAACTCAGCCATCGGCAGCCTTATCGAGCGTTACACCGAAATCGATCCTTCGATTGAAATCATCTGCTACCGTAGCGGTTATAAAGGTCTGTTATTGGGCGATTTTTATACCGTCACTCCGGCCATCCGCGAAAAAGCAGGCCTTTTGCACCGTTTCGGCGGCTCTGTGATCGGCAACAGCCGCGTCAAGCTGACCAACGTTAAGGACTGCATTAAGCGCGGATTGGTCCAGGAAGGCCAAGACCCGCAAAAAGTGGCTGCCGACCAGTTGGTTAAAGACGGCGTGGATATTCTGCACACTATCGGCGGTGACGATACCAATACCGCTGCGGCCGATCTTGCCGCTTTCCTTGCGAAAAACAACTACGGCCTGACCGTTATCGGCCTGCCTAAAACCGTCGATAACGACGTGTTCCCGATCAAACAATCGCTGGGCGCCTGGACGGCTGCCGAGCAAGGCGCGCGTTACTTCTGGAACGTTGTTGCCGAAAACAATTCCAACCCGCGCATGCTGATTGTTCATGAAGTGATGGGACGCAGCTGCGGCTGGCTGACTGCTGCGACTGCTGTGGAATACCGCAAACTGCTGGATCGTGCAGAATGGCTGCCTGAACTGGGTTTGGACCGTGCTACTTATGAAGTGCATGGCGTATTTATCCCGGAAATGGCTGTCGATATTGCTGCCGAAGCAAAGCGTCTTCGTGCAGTGATGGATAAAGTCGATTGCGTCAACATCTTTGTTTCAGAAGGCGCAGGCGTTGAGTCCATCGTCGCTGAAATGCAAGCCAAAGGCCAGGAAGTGCCGCGCGATGCGTTCGGTCACGTCAAACTGGATGCGGTTAATCCCGGCAAATGGTTCGGCGACCAGTTCGCGGAAATGATCGGCGCGGAAAAAACGCTGGTACAAAAATCAGGCTACTTTGCCCGTGCTTCAGCGGCCAATGTTGAAGACATTCGTTTAATCAAGTCTTGTGCCGATCTTGCTGTTGAGTGCGCATTCCGTCGCGAATCTGGCGTTATCGGTCACGATGACGATCAAAACTTTGTGTTGCGTGCGATTGAGTTCCCACGTATCAAGGGCGGCAAACCATTTAATATCGATACACCTTGGTTTAATCAAACTTTGGCTGACATCGGTCAGGCTAAAGGCGCCAAGGTTGAGGTTGGGCATTAATAGTTAGTCTGCATTGGTTCCCAATCCCCGGATTGGGAACCTCGAAGGCGAAGTTCCCCCTTCGCGAAAACAAAAGCATCATGAACCCCGACTATCTTTTCGTTTACGGAACGCTCAGGCGCGACGCAAACAGCGAGATGCATCAGCTTTTGGCGCAGTACGCGGAATTTGCCGATGATGCCAGCTATCAAGGCAAGCTTTATAAAGTCGATTACTACCCAGGCGCAGTTCCCTCTGACAATCCGAATGACGTGGTACAGGGCGAAGTCTATTTGTTTCATCAAGCCGATGTTGCGCTTCCTCTGCTCGATCAATATGAAGAGTTCGGCCCGGAATTTCCCGAACCCAACGAATATATTCGTTTAAAGCAAACTGTAGCACTCAAAAACGGACGCACTGTCCTGGCGTGGGTTTACCTCTACAATCATTCCCCGGAAAACCTGGAACTCATCGAGCCGGCAAACTTTATTCAACACACTCTATGATCACCATTATTCAACGCGTAACCACCGCTAAGGTCACTGTTAACAACCAGGATATCGGCAAAATCGATACCGGCATTATGGCGCTGGTTGCGGTGGAAAAAGAGGACAGCGAAAAAGATGCTCACCGTCTACTGGAACGCATCCTCAACTACCGTATTTTTGCCGATAACGATGACCGCATGAACCTGAGCTTGAGGGATATTAACGGCGGTTTGTTGCTGGTTCCGCAATTTACGTTGGCGGCCGATACCGACAAAGGCAACCGACCCAGTTTTATTTCTGCGGCTCCACCGGAAAAAGGCAAGGAGCTGTTCGATTATCTGCAACAACTGGCAAAACAAACTTACGCAAAAGTTGAATTCGGCCAGTTCGGTGCCGACATGCAGGTCTCGTTGGTCAATAACGGGCCGGTTACTTTTACTCTACGGACCCATTGCCTACATGGATGTAGGTAAGGGGCGTGGCACGTCTGCATGGATGCAGGAGGTAGAGCACCAACAGTAGGCGCTTT
>DATBQC010000192.1:0-3311 GCA_036561065.1 Methylobacter sp.
CAATGAGCCATTTAGCATGGTACTACCATCAAAGGGCTTATTAGTGACCGTAGAAGACGAAAATGGTAATAAAGAAATTAACATAATACCTAAATTTAGCGTAAATACCCCTAATGATTTCACAAAAAATAAAAAAACAAATGAAGCACGTTTAGAAACCAAAGCATGCCTGTTACCCTATCAGGGCGTGCTGATCCGATGGCGACCAGAAAGACAATTCCTTAATAGACATCTTTCCTAAATAGTTGGCATAGGACTAATCTTGATAGGGTTAAAATAGCCGAGTAGGTCGGGTTAGCTGTAGCGTAACCCGACATTTACGCGTTATGTGTCGGGTTACGGCTAGCGCCTAACCCGACCTACATAGCTGACGACACACAGCTCCAGCGGCCCAAAAATTGGCCATTATAGGTTTCATTCAACACGACTTCAGCCTGTCCTGGAAATCCCCAACTTCAACATTCTGGATCGCAAGGTATTCGGATTCATGCCCAGTATCGCCGCCGCACCCTTGACGCCGGAAATCTGCCAATTGGTTGCTTCGAGGGTGCGCATTATGTGTTCGCGCTCCACAGCTTCCAGGGTCCGCAGCTTGCCGGTAGCGGCTTCGGGATGGGCGCGAGTGGGCTGCAATGGCGCGATTTCCAGCAGCGAACCTTGGGACAGAATCACCGCCCGCTCGATGACGTTCTGCAATTCGCGGACATTGCCGGGCCACGCGTATTGGCGCAAATATTCCAGTCCGGCAGGATCGATATCGTCAAAGCGTTTGCCGAATTTTTTGGCGTATTTGGTCAGGAAAAATCGCGCCAGCAACGGAATATCCGTCACTCGCTGCCGTAACGCAGGCACCTCGACAGGAAATACATTCAGCCGGTAATACAGGTCGGAACGAAACCGCCCCAAACTAACCTCCTCGGCCAGATTGCGGTTGGTTGCCGCAATCACCCGCACATCGACCCGAATGGTTTCGCTGCCCCCTACCCGTTCGAATTCCTGTTCCTGCAACACCCTGAGCAACTTGGCCTGCGCCGACAGGGACAGTTCGCCGAGTTCGTCCAGAAACAGGCTGCCGCCGTCGGCCAGCTCGAAGCGGCCTTTGCGCTGCTGGGTCGCGCCGGTGAATGCGCCTTTTTCATGGCCGAACAATTCGCTCTCGATTAACTCGGCAGGTAGCGCCGCGCAATTGACTTTGACCATGATCGCCGCGTTGCGATCGCTGAACTCGTGGATAGCGCGGGCCAGTAATTCCTTGCCGGTGCCGGTTTCGCCCAGCAGCAATACCGGCGTATCGGTGCGGGCCACCATCCGCACTTGTTCCATGACCGTCCGCATGAGCTTGGAGCCGCTGACAAAATCGCCGGGGTTGTGATCGTCGTTGAGCACTTCCTGCAGATAGCCTTTTTCCTGTTGTAGCCGATCCAGTTTCTGTTCGGCGAGACGACGGTCGTTTACGTCCCGCAGGATGATGGTATAGAGTTTTTGCTCGTGGGCTTCCAGCGGCGAAAAGGTGGCTTCGATCGGGAATTCCTCGCCGTCGGCGCGCCGGGCGCTGAGGCCTTCAGGCGCCCAGGCCTGGTTTTTGGCGGCAGTGTTATCAAAATCGATGAATTGCTTGAACAGTTTACTGCAATGCGGTGCGATAAATAGCTCGACCGGCTGGCCGATCGCAAAGTCGGCTGCGCAACGGAAGATTCTGGCCGCCGCCGCATTGAACAGCGTGATGCGGTGTTGCTGGTCGACGGTAACGATGGCGTCCATCGCCGAACCGAGGATCGAGGAAATCCGCTGCTCGCTTTCGCTCAGCGCCTGCATCGTCAGTCTTTGCTCGGTACGGTCGCGCTGGGTTTCGACGATCGCCACCACCTCGCCCTGTTCATTGCTGATGGTTCCGGCATCGATGACCAGATACAGCCTGCGCCCGTCCGGCATCAGGCACCAGTTCTCGGTATGGCAAATGTCGCTGAGCGAAGTGAAAGCGCTGGCGTGCTCATAAAGACTGGACACTTCACCCAAGGTACTGTCGAGCAGCAAGTCCGCCAGACACGGGCGCTTTTCGGTATAAAAGCCGCGCCAATGCTGATCGGTGCCGACCATCTCCCCGGCTTTCAGCCCGGTCAATTGCTCGCAGGCCTTGTTCCAGATCACCACCTGATGTTTGGCGTTCAATACGAACGTCGACACCGGCATATGCTGCAATAGATGCTCGGCGGATAGGTTTTGGGTCAGCGGGTTTGGTTTCATATCGGATTCACAGGTGCACTAAGGCTTTCATTTTAGAGCGGGTCGCGACTCCAAGTACAGCAGTAAGGTTAGCCGGATGAGTTTGTCTTTGAAATCTGATCGGCCTACGGAACCGTCGTCATCGGATATTTTTTTAACAATGGATAGCGGAATAAATCCCGACAATCTGACTTGATTACGATAACGGGATGACTAAACCGGCATTAAATCTGTAAAATAGCGGTTTTTTATTGACCAGCTCCTTAAAACACAATGCGTACTACTCAATTCCCGCTCAATACCGTTAAAGAAACTCCGGCCGATGCTGAAATAGCCAGCCATCAATTGATGATCCGCGCCGGGCTGATCCGCAAACTGGCCGCAGGTCTTTACACTTGGTTGCCCTTGGGGCTGCGGGTCATGCGCAAGGTCGAAAAAATCACCCGCGATGAAATGGAAAAAACCGGCGCGTTGGAAGTGTTGATGCCCGGCCTGCAACCCGCCGAATTGTGGCAGGAAACTGGACGCTGGGAACAATATGGCCCTGAGCTCGCACGATTAAAAGACCGTCATGACCGGGATTTTTGCCTGGGGCCGACGCACGAAGAAATCATCACCGATCTGGCGCGCAACGAGATCAAAAGCTACAAGCAATTACCTATCACTTATTATCAAATTCAATCCAAGTTCCGCGATGAGATCCGTCCCCGTTTCGGCGTGATGCGTTCGCGCGAATTCATCATGAAAGATGCCTATTCCTTTCATTTGGATCATGAATCGTTGCAGCTTACCTACGATGCGATGCATCAGGCCTATACCAACATCTTCAATCACTTAGGCCTAAAGTTTCGCGCGGTAGTCGCCGACTCCGGCTCTATCGGCGGTGCGATATCGCATGAATTTCACGTACTGGCCGATTCCGGCGAGGACGCGATTGCATTTTCAACCGACAGCGAATATGCCGCCAATGTTGAAAAAGCCGAAGCGGTAGCACCTACCGGTTCTCGTGGTGCGGCTACAGAACCAATGACGCTGATTGATACGCCCAACCAACACAGCATCGAAGAAGTTTGCGGTTTTTTAAACAT
>DATBQC010000193.1:0-1813 GCA_036561065.1 Methylobacter sp.
GCTGATCGGACAGCGACAAGGTGCCGACGATGCCGAAATCGACGGCGATATATTTGGACGGAAGATCGACGAAAATATTGCCGGGATGCATGTCGGCATGAAAAAAATTGTCCCTGAACACCTGGGTGAAAAAGATTTCCACGCCGCGTTCGGCGAGCAATTTGAAATCAGCTCCGCCCGCTCTAAGCTCATCAATATTACCTACCGGTATGCCGTGGATGCGCTCCATGACCAACACTTTTTGGCGTGTTAGCGGCCAATGGATTTCCGGGATGTAGATGATGTCGGAATTCTCGAAGTTACGGCGCAATTTGGCAGCGTTAGCCGCTTCCCTGACCAGATCAAGCTCATCCAACGTTGTTCTTTCGAATTCGGCAACGACATCAACAGGGCGTAATCTTTTGGCGTCGGCCCAGAAGCGCTCGGCAAAACGAGCCAGTTCGTAGAGTAGTCCTATGTCCGAGCGGATACGTTTTTCAATGTCGGGGCGCAGCACTTTAACAACCACGCTTTCGCCGCTGTGCAGGACGGCGGTATGGACTTGAGCGACTGACGCCGAGGCCAGAGGTTCCGGGTCAAACTCGGCAAACGCCTCGCTAATCGGCATGCCGAGTTCTTTTTCAATGATGCTGCGGGCAATGTCACTGCCAAAAGGCGGGACGCGGTCTTGCAGTTTGACCAGTTCGTCGGCGATGTCCTCGGGCAGCAGGTCTTTGCGGGTGGATAAGGCCTGGCCGAATTTGACATAAATAGGCCCCAAATCTTCCAGCGCGCGCCTGATTCTGGCGCCGCGAGAATCTGACGAGTTTCTAAGCCAGTAGTTGGGAGAGAAAACAGCCAAGTAACGGACAGGCCTGAATAAATGGGTTTTTAAAACGATTTCGTCCAGGCCGTGAAAGACCAGAACCCAGTTGATATGGATCAAGCGCAATAATAATTTAGGGCGGATCACGAGTTACCTTTGTTTGTAGGGCGGGCTGTGTTTTTAAGCCCTAAATTCACCACGAAGACACGAAGTTCACGAAGAAAAATAAGGTAAGACTTCGTGTTCTTCGTGGTAAATAATTAAGATTTATTTTGCAACGTACTTTTCAGACGATCAATCCTGCTTTGCAGACGGTCAAAATCGGTGCGCAACTCATCAACCTGGGCATAATAAATATCCACTTCAGGCGCTGCCGGCAAATCGCGGGTTTCTTCCTGCAGGAATTCTTTGGCATTCAGCCTGAAAGTCTCAACCGAATCTTTACGCCAGCTTTGCCCGGCACGGAAAAAATTGGCTACCTTATGCGCAATAATGTCGCCGGTGAACTGCGACAGTTTTTCTTCCAGATCAATGTCCAGTTTGGCGAACAGCTCCTGAAACTTGCGGCCGGTTTGCATATCGCCTTCTATTTTCACCTCGCCTGAGAATACCGAACGCATGGGTGTCGAGCTCAGCCCCATCAAGCCCAATGCCCAAACTGAACCGGTCAGACAGGTGTCAGCTTGGTCGGGGAACTGATCCAAGCACTGAATAGAATCGGTCGTAGGGCACAAGTAAATGGTTTCATCGAAAGGCTGCACGGTAACGGCAATGACCTTGCCCGCCAGTGGTGTCAGAAAATAGCCGCTATCCTGATCCAAGGCCAGATATTGATTCAGCGCGGCTTCCAATGCTCCAATCAGCAGGGGTTTGATGGTCGTCATGCTAGATTTTATAACCTCTGTGGACGGCGACGATGCCTTGCGTCATGTTGAAGTATTCGCAGCGTTCGAGACCCGCGTTCTCCATCATTTTTTTCAGCTCATCCTGTTTGGGATGCATGCGGAT
>DATBQC010000194.1:0-6449 GCA_036561065.1 Methylobacter sp.
CTAAATTCTGTGAAATCTCAAGCAGCAAGTCAAGCAATCGATGAGCTCTATCAGAAAATAGAAATATGGAGAGAGCAGGGCCGTCGGAAAGCAGACGTTGCAAAATTAAGTGCCAAAGCTATCAACATTCAAGCCAAGAGAGATAAAATTCGCAATGAAAAAGCTCGCCAGGCAGTTGAGGAAAATATTAAAAGCATTCTTTTAAGTTCGGCTGGAAAGGAAATCACTTATGCGGACATGATTCGCATTTGGCAAGAATGTTTGATAGAAGGAATAATGACCCAATGAAAAGGATAGCGCTTGATGTTGATGGGGTTCTGTGCCAATTTCATGAATTTTGTATTGAAATAGCCAAGAAAAAGCACGGATTACCATCTCATTTCACTACAGAGCACGTTCGGCATTGGGATATAACAAAAACGTTGGAAGATGCTGCTGAAGCAATAAAACTGAATAAATTGATTCAGTCTCCTGGCTTTGCTTTATTGATGCCACCATACCCCGAAGCAATCCAGGCCGTCTATATTATGCGACGCCTTGGTGTAGAAGTGATATTCGCTACTTCTCCAAATTATTTTAGCAAGACTTGGATGTGGGAAAGGAAGCTCTGGCTAAAACAACATTTCAATGCGCCAGAAGAAGATATAGTGTTTGTTCACAAAAAGCATTTGGTACGTGCAAATGCTTTTGTTGATGATAAACTTTCTGCTGTCCGAGAGTGGTGCTTAGAGAATCCCGACGGAAAGGGTTTTGTCTGGGATAAGACATATAATCGAGATGATAAGAACGATGTCTTACGCACAGATGTGTGGGAGACAGTTATAGAAGCTGTTACCTCTTAAATCTGGCTTTATCCGTAGCATGATTTTTTGGTATCATCATATCCATTATTTCTGAAGTAGTCTGCCGGGGATGGATAATTGGATGATGAAATACTTTAATAATTTCTGTATATATCTTTCCTGACGCTTCATCCAATCGAGGAACTTCAGCAAGTGATAAGCAAGGTCCGTCCCGATCTTTGCGCTTCTTGCTCTCTTCGGATAAAGCGTCATCATCTATAGGCTGATTGGCATACCCGTCTAATATTCGACAAAATGCCATCCTCTTGCCTTTATCTAAAGATAAAGGACTGCTGCCCCTAGCTGGGCAAGTACTAGAGATTTTACATTTTTTGCAAGTTATTTCGAGAGCAGCCATAAGGCTACTCTACCGGTCATTCCGCGAACATATCTGAAATACCCTTAACAATTCTGTCAGCAGCAATAGGACATTCTTTAATGCCTTGCCGGACTTGGAATCGGATTCTATTAAGTACTTCCAATAATATGTGCTCTACCTCATGAAGATCGTAAAGAACATCTATGTCTTCGCGATCTAATGAAGTCAAACGTGGCTTATTATCTGAGTTATCTTGTAATAGCTCATAACACATACGGGAGGCTCGCATTGATTCGAGGAAAACCTCCTGATCGGGTTTCTCGAGATGCATAAGTCTCCTGATTCTCCTCATTAATGATTCGCGGACTTTATAAGCATCCTGTGCCGTGAAAATCAGTACGGCAAGTTTCCCTCCAGGTAATTGATCTAATCTATATGCGACTGCTGATTTGTTCATATACTCATACTAAAAGAAACAAGAGTCGATTTACCTTCTTGGTCCAGAAGGAACAGTCCCCTTATTCCTTTCCAAATCCCTTGATGACTTTGCTTCTTCATATATACTTTCTATTTCCGGACTACGGTAATAATTTTGGAATTCACGGATAGGATCGTCCGTCGTGCCTTTTTTAGTGAGAGATGGCTGTCCTTCTATTTCGAATTCAAAAGAATACATTATGTCAGAAACTTCTATTTCTGCTTCAAATTCCTCACCGATATCAACTCTGATTGCCGGATTATCATTGATTTTTGTTGGGGAAGCACGCCATCCCTTAGACTTCATAGATTGAAGTAATTTATTTATTTCGTCGGCTTCGAGTTCCCAAGAATATGCCTTACGCGCTTGTGCAGATATAAGAGCTGCTGAGAACCTACGGAATTTTTTCTTATTGCTTTGTTTTATAGGTAAAGATCGAATCTCTTTTATAATCACATTCGGATCAGAGGACATTCGCTCAAATACTTCCCCTCCTGGTATTCCCTGTCCAACGAATTCTGCCAATGACTTTATTGGAGCGTCTGTTACCCCCTCCTCACTATCTGAAGGATCTTCTTTTGCCCAAATTTTATAATAAAAAGTGATCCCGCTTGGCTTTATATTTACCAGATAAGTTAATATATCTCCTGGATATCTCCCATCAAAGCCACCATCTTTGAAAACACCTTTCCATTGCTTGCCCGCGAAGAAAGTTTTCAAATCGTCTACAGACACTACTCTGGCGAGCTTTTTAAAGTAAGAAGCTTGACGATTCGTTTTAGGAATCGATGGATATTTTGCTGCTCGGAAAGAAATTGAAGGTAAGGCTTGCCTGGCCATGTCAGCCAGCTGGCACAAGGAAGCTAGGCAATAATGCCGTGAGACTTAACAACCTGCCGAATATTACTGAAAAACGAATTTAGAGTTTTTTCAGAAGCTTCAGGGAAGTTGAAAGAAGCTGAATTCTTATGGCCGCCGCCTCCGAAATATTTGGCTACGGCTTCTCCCGAAATTGATCCTGAGCGATGTGTACGAATAGAGAAAACTATTTTCTCTACGCCATCTTCATGCATTATGAAATATCCACACGCTACCTCACATTTATGCTCTTCCAACAACATATCACATACGTCTGAGGCAAGTTTTTCTGTGCAATTAAAAAACGCAATACGTATTAGGCCTGATTCGAAAAAATCCTCGAAAATATGTGCATTCTCCGCTATTCTCTTTGCTTTATGTTGCTGCTGCCCATACATTTTCTCCCCCCAGGATTGCAGTTGATTCAAATCCAGGGTCCCTGCTTGGACTGCTTCTACTAATGTAACGCCACCGAATAATGTGAGAGCTGCAGCTTGGCCGCATGATTGCGGAAATAATTTATTCTCACGCATCCAATTATCCCGGATAGAAGATATCCGGGCAAAATCACCCCAGTGAGAACAGATTTCCGGGCAGAGCGGGCACATTACATGAGCCCAAGCCAATGTAGCACCTGATTCTTCTGGACCTCCAAAAATCCCGCCCAGTCCAGTCGTAATATAGGCCGCGGTCTCATGGTGATCCAAGACAATAGGATTGAATCCTTTCCATGATTCCCAGGATTCAGCATCAGGCGTAATGTCGACAAAGAGGATATTTTCTTCGGGTTTGATCTCCCGATGCTTCTGAGTCCTGTGCTGAATAAACTCGAATTCGGGCTTTACGCCTATGCCTTTGAAGGCAGCGGCAATGATCATTGCCGCTGCTGATCCATCGGGACATGAACCGTGGGCATATACCTTCTTTATTTTAGCAAGTCTTTCTCGGATAAGTTGCTTCATTTTACTTTAATATGTCAAATCCCGGCGACTTTCCGGACAATATCGTCTATTTTTTCGTGTAAATCAGCCACTGATGCATCATTATATATTATGAAATCGAAATCTTCGTCAGGAATCTGAACTTGCTCGGTCTCCGACCGATGATCGAATGGGGGATTTGGAACACTAGGCCGTCGAACTCGAATTAAGACAGGCGTCACGTTCCTGTTATCTTGCCGAAGCCGGCGAATTGTGCTGATTTCATGCTTGTGCCGGAAATCGGCGAAACAAGTGATGATGGGCATTCCATCCGGAATCCATCGAGGAACGGAGACCACTCCCTTCATCTTGGAATAATTGAAACGCGTGACATGTTGCTTAGAACATCCGCTCCAATCCTCGGTTTCAGCCAAGCGGAGATGGTCGGCGATTCCTTTATCTATCCAGGTGAAAAGATAAGCATTATTCATTGTCTCGCAATATTTCTGGAGTGCCTCCCTCGGCGAGAGCCAAAACTCAGGATCGCCCTCTTTTACGAAAACGTGGAAAGCCGTATCGCCTGGTTTAAAGATATATGGACGAGCTGGACCTTGTGGTCCATGAAGTACTCCCTTGGATGTTGTATACGTCCAATATTTATCTTCAATATTTAGCTTGCCAACTAAATGAGGAGAGCTCGATCTTTCCATTATTTCTGAACGTGAAATTTGTCGGATAAAATAATCGAGGGCAATCTGCTTAGGATATCGAACATCTCCTGCGTTCCTTGCCGAACTCGGACCGAAAAGCTGATGCTCGGTGAACCCATAAACGTCCGCCATATGGCGCTTTGCCGGATCTGCCAGTCCCGTTTGTACGGCCCCATATTTCTCAACCAATAATCTAGCGGCTTCGTCCTTACCTGTGCCTGAGAATCCCGAAATGCAAAACATTAAATGGCGGGGAGTTTCCATATCTTTATGGAATATTATACAGCGGGCTTTTTAAAGAACGAATTTTATCTTCATTTATATTTCATGAATTGGCGAGTTTTTTTTATTATTAGCTCGCCAATTCAAGGTAGCTTTGAATCCACAAGCATATATAATATCGATTAATTATGTATTCCTATTTTGTCCACCGGTGTCACCCGACACCACTTCATTAAATTTGGCCATCTCGCATTAGCTATATCGTACATTCTAGAAGCAATCCTGCGATAAGAAATATGTCCCTGTGGCTTTGTTCGGAGCTCAACAATATAATATAGCTCAGCTAGGTCCATCTGGAAAATAGATCTATGGAGATAACCTAATGGTACTAGGTACTGCATCATATAAGGATCATGGACGACTGATTCATCGCCATAAGCGTTGATATCCTCCATCGCTTTACGATATTCGCCTTCAAATTCTGTCCCGACGATATCGTCTGGCACGACATATCCATAGTCGGTTCGCAATGGTTCAACAAATTGCTCACAGCGACGGTGGCGCTGAAGGTCTCGGAAAGCGCCGTAATCCATCATTAGTTCAAACGTGATCTTCACGGTTTTGAAAATATCAGGGACTTCAGCATATGCAGGCCTGTTCTCCATGAATTTTTCGAACACTGGCCAGCTTTGACCATATAAATCGGCAACCAGTGATTCAAAAGCCGCCTGCTCAAGTTCGGGCCTTGGCATTAAATGAGGGCGGTGGATTTCCACATACGGCTTTGGCTCTGAAGGATCGAATGACTTTGATAAATTCCCGATCGATGTTGGTAGAAGCTGCCAAGGATTTGGGTCTGTATACTTCATCAGGGCAGGGCATATATTCATGCCTGCATTGAAGACTTGATCTCCGATCTCTCTAAATTCTGAAGCGGGATGACCTCGGAGTTCGGTTATCATATCGCGAAGATCGCGCATATTAATAACAGCAGCGAGATTGGTTCCCGTTCCTGCCGGCAAGAGATATCTGATATTATCGAATGCTCTAGCAGCGACAATCCGTTTCGGTGAAGGATCATCGGGGTTTTCACCCATTAGTTCTGCACAGCGTCTCGTTACGGGCCCACGAAGTTTATCGTAAGCGTCGTAAAAACGCTTGGCAAATTGCTTCATCGTGGGAGGTGCGCCTGGCGGTGTTACGAATGACTCGCCTGAGAAAATTTGGTAACGAGTGCTCTTCTCAGAATATCCAGCCCTTTGCCATGACTCTATGAACTTCGAAGCAACAATGGAGACACCTTCGAAGCAAACCGGCACCTGAGCTAAGTCTGCTACTGAGGCGTGGCCATATTGGCCTACCCATTTCTCTTGGAATTTATCTGCTTCTTCTGCAGTGAGTTGAGCAAGCAATTCTTTTGCTGATTCTGGTGACCGTGAATATTTAGCTAGTATAGTTGCTTGTACAGCGGGTGGAAGTAATCGGCCTTCAGAATCCGTCAAACAAAAGATTTTTGCCATGGCAGTTGTTACAGCCAGCTTACAACAAAGAGTCTCTTTAATCCAGATTCCGAAGTTTGATTCACTACATAAATTCAGCGACGTGCCTGAAGATTTCCGTCCATGGACTAGTGGCCTTTCTCCATCTGCTCTCTATTCTTGTTCCCTAAAATGCAGGAAGCAAATGGGTATAAAGACACCTGAGACAAAATGGATGAGTCTCAAGCGCTGGATGCAGTTCACTCCTAGTGGAATAAATTTACCGGATGGTGTCTATTATTCTACGAAGAGACATGAAATATACTCGGCTTTTCCAAAGCCACACTTTGTTAAGACGCCTTTTATTCTATTAATGTTCCCTTATGGGAACGTCTGGAGTTCTAGAGCACCAAACGTTCCCATAGATGACGACTGGATTTTCTCTGATCACGAAGGAACTCTTATTTTAGAGCGTCTCATGCTCCGAGACGCTGCTTTTCCCCTAAAAGGGTACTTTACTAACGTCCATCGTTATATGGTGGAAAACCCAAGTCAAATAGGGATCCACCTGAAGAGACGGCGACCGAATTCGGGAATACCGATGCGAGCTGTTAGGTAGAAG